>MGML01000038.1:5358-6188 GCA_001796415.1 Chloroflexi bacterium RBG_13_46_14 | reverse complement strand
GTGTAAAGAGTGGGTCATCGCCATCGGCAAAGCCAACGATTGGTTTTTCAAATATGGGCGCATTCCCAAAAGCTTCAAGCCGGTTCAATGGACTCGTGCGAGTGAACTCTTCAACCATGCGTTCGATAAAATGTTCTGGATTTCTCTTGAAGCGTTCTTTTGTGCGGACATCTAAAATTGTAATAGTAAGCCTCCAACATCACACCCTGAGAGTATTGTATGTCATCCACGTTCGGTTTTAAAGAGGTAAAAGAGAAGCATCAGTTTGATGTTGTAACGTTATAATGTTATAATGTTATGGTGTTAACTAACAAAAGGAGCTTACAATGCCAACGCAAACCAAAAGGACCACAATATATTTAGACCCTGCTCTTCACAAGGCCTTGCGCTTAAAAGCGATTGCTGCCTCAAAATCAGTCTCAGAATTGATAAATGAAGCTATCAGAGAGGCCTTTGAAGAAGATTATGACGATATCACTGCATTTGAAGAAAGAGTCAATGAACCTTTGGTCAGCTATGATGCAATGATTAAAAGCCTGAAGAAAGATGGCAAAATATAAAATCTTTTTCAAAGAATCCGTCAGGAAAGATTTTAAATCTATTCCTAAAACTGACGTCGCAAAAATTCTTGAACGTGTAAATTCACTTATGGAGAATCCACGACCATCCGGATGTGAAAAACTAACCGACCAGGAAAGATATCGCGTTCGCCAAGGGCATTATCGCATCGTGTACTCTATACAAGATGGAGAGCAAACCGTTTGGATAATTAAGATAGCCCACCGTAAAGATATTTATCGGAGTTAGTTTTATCAGGACTGGGGATGGAT
>MGML01000038.1:5022-5236 GCA_001796415.1 Chloroflexi bacterium RBG_13_46_14 | reverse complement strand
TTCCCGTCACAGTCCAGACATTATCAATTTTTTCAATGATAAAAGTTGTTCCCCCACCACCTGTTCCACCAAAATATAGACTGGCTGTCACCTGGACGGAACCATCTTTTTGAGGGCGAATATTTCCCAAAATAATTTGACAGCCGCCGCCGGGCAAAAAGATGACTCCCTCGGGAATTTCACTTGATTGACTTACCCAGATATATCTTTTTTC
>MGML01000038.1:0-4952 GCA_001796415.1 Chloroflexi bacterium RBG_13_46_14 | reverse complement strand
AGTATCTTGGAATCCGAACTCCCACCACGAATACCGGTATTATCATCAGTGTATTTCATTATATAACCGGTTACTTGTCCCGGTTGGTAATCGTGATACAACCGTTTTATCAGGACGGCATATATTTGCGCCTGGTCATTCTCTGAAACAGCCTGCGAGTTGCTGCCGCAAGAAATTGACCCCATGAGTCCAATCACTATTGTTGCCAGCAATATAATTCTGAGTGTTTTCATCGTATTCCCTTATTGATTCCCAATTCTCTTATTCCTGTCTAAAAATAAGAATCGCACCGCTGCAATTAATAGTGAGTTTTCCATCGTCTATCTGAAAATTTTCAGCAGATTTTAGAACCGCGAGAAACTCCTCCTCCTGCTGGTTCTTTTCCTCTCCGCAACCTATTAGTGTTTGTTGCAAGTCGGTTATAGTTAGTTTATTTTCTGATAATTCATATTTACCGCCGTAGGTATTGCATCCACCGGAACCAGTAACATATCCGTCTATGCTGTTAAATTTAGCCGTAATTTCAGTGCCTGTTAGTACGGTTTTAAGATTATCAGGCATACCGTATAATTCCAAAATCCATACAACGCCTTCAAGACCGATAGTATCTTCTGTATTGTTCTCCTTGTTATCACAGCCGGCAAAAACCATCAGTGGAATTAGGAGGATGCTAAATGCTACCTTTACGATTTTCACATGGGCACTCCCTAAATATTTAGGTCTTGCGGTCAAATCTTAGCCTGCGCCACCATAAGACAAGCACTACTACCAAAGCTATAGCCACTATTGCCATTACAACCGTTACAAGCCATACCTGCCAGGGATGAGTTTGTTCAATTGTCACCGTCGGTGGTATCGTTAGGGGAATTGGTTGTTTGGGGGGACCTGACAAATCGATCACAGCTTCTGACGCTGGATAAGCTGGTAGTGGTTTCAGGTCGAAAGTGATTGTCTTGCTTGTCGGATTAACGATGACTGAATCATGCACACTGAAAGAGTATCCTTTAGGTTCACGGAAATAATGGTCTGGAGCTTTCAACAATAAAAGATACAAACCATCCTCTAACACCGGAGCCATATCTGTTTGGACACTTTCTCCGGTTCCATTTATCTGATACTCAAATAATGCATTTTGTATATCAAGGTCCGGTGTTTCTGTGCCTATAAGCAAAGTAGCCGTTTCACCCTGTGCCAGACCATTAATAGTCGCAGACATCTGAATGGAGGCAGCGGTATACCCGTTCGCTGATGTCATTACTGCTGATACAGAACAAGTGAAGGCAGCAAGAAACATGATGGAGACCATACCTGGTTTAATAATCCCTTTAATCCTCATAACTGCCTCTTTCAATTTCAGAGGATGTGTTAATAATATAACGATATGAACCTGTTTTCGTTAGTTTTGAATGAAATTGAATAATTTTGTTCTGTGCAGGCATTATCTCACAACGAATAAGACGAAATACTATTTAAATATATTTCATAACTAAAATATCTTGGAACAGTCAAGTTCTGAGTTTTATGCTGCAAGGATGGGAACCTCTAATTTCTGTTACTTTTCTTTATAATAATAAAATTTATTATAAGAAGCACAAAAAAAATAATTATAGCGAAAATTGTAAACGGTATAACTGGTGGAAGTTCCATTCTCTTGAGGAAGTACGTACCTGCTACTATAATCGAGCCCACTATAATGATACTTATTATGATTGAAACCATCACATACTTTTTCATATCACCCTGGCATTATATCATAGTAGACATGACAAAATGCTATATTAGAAAGATTTCATGACTAAAGTAATGATTTAACATTAACTATTTTGACAATCTTAGCTATGGATTTGTGCTTTCAACCACACTTCCACTTGTTATGTTTACTATTTTTATGTTGTTATAATCCGTGACATCAAGCGTTATCGTCCATTTTGTGCTGGGAGTGACCAACATTGCTTGTGTCTGGATGTTATCACTAATAGTTTTAACTGTAACGGTATACGTCTTCCCATCATTACTCATATTACTAGATGTTACTTCTAAATGATAAGATTGAAAAATTCCCGCAATAATAGCACCCTGGCTTAGAATCTCATCAACCCGGCTGTTCGCTTTAAGAAAAGTGATAATTTTCTTTCCGTTATCCGTATCCGTAATATCAACAAGATTAGGAAGTGAGGAGGGAATTGTTGTTATGTATACTTTCTCGCCTTTGATATCAACGGTGACTGTCACAGTTACTCCACTTGCACCGTCAATCTCCGCAGTTGCAATGTCACCCTCAATATTCGTGATGTTGATTTTGGATATATCGTCGTCCTGGAACAAAGCCGCTATAGTAGGATCGCCCTTGATAATACTCTGCGCCAAAGCAACATTTGCTCTATGATTTGCATAAGGTAAGATCCCTGCAAAAAGTGTCACTAAGATTACTGTCAAGGCTAAAGTAACGTAAGTTATCAACCTGCCCATTTTGGTTTGAGGACGCAGGAAAGCGACTACCGTTCCTGCCCATGATTTATACCTTTTTGGACGCGGTTCTTTAATTCGTGACATCACGCTTTGCGTGAAACCTGATATTGAAGGAGCTGTTTGCAGAACGCCGATTTGCTGGCTGACTTGCCTGTATTCTGTCAATCTGTTCCGGCAATCAGCACATTCTCCTAAATGTTGTTCCATCAGTTTTCGCTGCTCGGTCGATAGTTCGTTGTCTGCATAAGCTGAAAGTAATTCGCGAATTTCATTACATCTCATTTTGTCCTCCTCCTGTGTAAGCCTGGCGAAAGAGTTCTCGTCCTCTGGTCACCCGCATGCGCACCGCATCTTCTGAAATACCCAGCGCATCTGCCATTTCCTTATACTTAAACCCTTCTACGAAATGAAGCACCAGACATGTTCTAATATTAAGCGGTACCTTCCTCAAAGCTGACCGCACTTCAATATTCTCCTCTATATCCTTTGTCCGGTATTGCGAAGGAAAATCAGGTGTCCTGTGGTCTCCAAAAGGGATAAAATTTATGATTCTCTTTCTCCGGTAATATTGTCGCGCGTTGTTCGTAGCTATTTTAAAAAGCCAGGGTCTGAGTTTAAGGTCTGGACTGGTTTTCAGTATTCCTTTGAATGCCTGGATGAAAGTATCTTGCGCCAGGTCTCTCGCTATGTCTTCATCTCCAACTAACCGGCAGAGATAACGCACTATCGGAATCTGATAGTTTTCTACTATTTCCGTAAAAGCGTCTACATTACCGGCTTTAATAGAGGCAATAACCGCGGCTTCTTCCAATCAGCCTCCCTGCCCGTTCTACATATTACAATGCATGAGAACGGAAAAACCGAACAAAATGGAAAATGAGAGGGTTTTCAGGACTAAAGCATCTTATGTTAACCCAGTATGTCGTCATATTCAACATCTTTAGCCTGTCTTCCATGTCTTATAAATATCAAGCTAAGAACAAAGGTAGTGCCGGTATAAGTGCTTAAACTCAAGTAGGTGCTTTTATACTGCTTTCCATTTAGAGAAGACTACAATAATAGACTCCGGGGAAGGGAGCAGTACAACTCTCACCTCAAACTCTCTAACATTAACTCTTGATTATTGGCATTTGTCTTTTGTTTGTAATTTGTCTCTTGTATCTTGTATCTTATTTCTTGTAACTTTCCTTGGAATTTGGTTTTTGGATCTTGGAATTTATAAATATGCATTATCCCTCTCTTTTTTAAAGAGAGGCTAGGAGAGATTACGTCCTTCTTCGCGACATAATCCCCTTGCCTGTTATCTTCCACATCCTTTATCATATCCTTACAACGTGGCGGTCTCCGGATTGTGAAAGACGCCGTCGATTCTGGCTGCAGAACTCATGGAGGGCCTTGGGGTGTAAGGTCCCGTGACGGAGCAGTAAGATATGTCGTCAGAATCCATCCCCTCGCGTTAAAACACGCGGGTGCCTGTTCGAGGCATAGGAATATTGTAGTCGCTTAAAAACGGAAACCAACGTCGGAACCTGGTATGTGAAATTGGTTTGGAATTTGGTTTTTGGAGCTTGGAATTTCAAGTTTCAATAAGAGCGGCAGCACTCTCTATCGGTGCCGGGAACACCGAAGTCCTCACGCAACTCCGAAAGCGAGAAGGCATCCGCATGTTAACAACCCTCCGTTTCTGTATTTTCTCCCCCTCCGTACAAAACGAATCGAGCGTACTTTAACAATTGAACATCTCGGACATTTAATCAAGTTCTCCTTACCTGTCATCGCGAGGCAGTCCCGATGCAATCGGGACAACGCGGAGACCCGGAGGGGTGGTAGATCCCCTCATTTTCACCAGCTAAAATACACGTTACCCTGCAAGAGTGGCAAGGGTGGCGCAGCCACCCTTAAATAAAAATCCTCTTCACCTCTGGGGAAGAGGTCAGGAGATGGGGCGCTGTGTATTGACAGCATTGCCAGGAAGCAAGACCCCGCAACCCTGAGATTGCCGCGTCGCCCCGATGTTAGTCGGGACTCCTCGCAATGACTCTTTGAACTATTACTTGTCTTTTAACTCTTGATTATTGTCCATTGGTTATTGATTACTGTTTGGAATTTGGTTTTTGGAACTTGGAATTTTTTCTGACTGCTGATAGCTGATCGCTGATAGGCGACAACGAATTGAGCGTACTTTAACAACTTATTAAAATTTTACCACTTTCTTGAAGCATGTTCTGAGTGTAACAAATAGAAGCCTGCCACTGACCTGATCGGGGGGAATAAAGGGTGGATTACTCGGCTTCAGTCCCGAACTTGAGAACTGCAATTACTCCGAATACGATCCCGAAGGCAATCAGCACCAGCATCTCTGGTACTACCGCATCGAAATCGGCGCCGAAGACGAGCAGTTTGTTAAAAGCAGTCGTCGCCCACGCATGAGGCGTGATCTTAGCGACGAATTGATACCACTGGGGGGTGATGAAAAGAGGCCA
>MGML01000037.1 GCA_001796415.1 Chloroflexi bacterium RBG_13_46_14 | reverse complement strand
CTCAAATGGTAAACGACACATACTTGACAACTATATCACATCGTGATATAATACGACGTGATATAACAAGAGGCTAAAATGGATAAGTATAATAACCTGGAGAAAGCCCGAAAACGGTATATTCCAATGAGCGAGACAATGTTTTATATTCTTTTCTCGTTGAAGCAGGAACGCCACGGCTATGCCATTATGCAGTACGTAAAAGAGCTGACTAAAGGACGCATCATTCTCGGGGCAGGAACCGTATATTCAAGCCTTGGAAAACTCGAAAGCGATGGACTGATAGGGAGTGCACGGGAAGAAGAAAGACGGAAAATATACGCCATCACACCATTAGGCAGTGAGATACTGCATGAAGAGATCGCACGGATCACCGAGCTTTATAACAACGTAAAGGAGTGACCATGTCTGATAGAAAGATTGTTTTATTCTCGGCATTTCGCTACTTGTTGCCGTCTGATTATGAAAACTGGCTTGAACAAATGGCTGCGGATGGATGGCACATCAACCGTTTCAGGCAGTGGAGTTCGATATTCATGGTCTTTAGAAAAGGTGAACCGAAACGATATCGTTTTGTCTATGATCCGCAAGTCTCACCCCGCAAAGAATACATACCGACATATGAGCAATTCGGCTGGGAATACCTTGGTCGTATGGCAAGCGCTCATTTCTGGCGTATGGAATATGAAGGTGAACGGCCGGAAGCGTTTAGCGATCATGAAAGTATAGTAAAACGTAATAGACGTACAATTGCTGCAGTCTCCGTTTCTTTTATAATATTTCTCGTTACCGTCTTGACCATCGGTATTCTACTTTTATTTTTTGCTGACACGCTATCCAACCCGGACCGAACCCAGCTTGTTATTGCAGAAGCATTTTTCGGAGTGATTATGATAACGCTGGGAGTGGTTATGGTATTCCTCAGGAAAAATGAATCTCGCTGAATTAGTCTAGTGATAGGATACAGGAAAAATATGGTAATTATTACCTCAAATGATTTGACCGTTTGCTGTTAGATGCTGAGTTTAAAAACTAAATCAAAGTCCTTTAGAGTTCCACATATTGATACCTCAGCTCCACCAAGTTTTGAGACTAAAGTTAGTAAATTCGAACCTTTTGATACTATTATTGATAATTTTGGTACTGTTCATTCATTGTATCTTCATGTGAGAATATATTTCTCTGCATCTCCTTCCTCCTGAGGAAAGTGGCGGTATATCTTTCACTAAACCGCACACGTCAGAACCGGGAAGAATGAGCTTCCCGGTTCTCTCATTTCCGTAATACTCACGGGTATCAAATGAACCTTGTGAGGTATTCATGTATTTACATCTCCTAAACAACAAAATATAATAATCGGTGTATTGATAGGCTTACACGAGTTGACCTTTTTCTCCTGTTTCTGATACTTCCGGTACTACCGGAATATCGATTCTATACATCAAAATACACACCATCAATATATTTCTCCTGAAGGGAAAATATGCTGATGGTATAGTAGCCCTCAAGCTACCTGTCCTCTCTGAACCGGGAACGGCAGGGTTCCCGGTTCAGCCCGTTATGAGAACAATTACTGACGGAAATCAGGGGACTGCCTGAGGTAAAGACCAATGATAGCTAAAAAAGAGACAGGTGCAGAAATTTTTTTCCAGACCCGTCTATTTTATGAATAATGGATTGTTTTACATCCCTGCTGCGGCAAGGATATCCGGTACGACTTCTTCTTTACCTATCGCCATGATGTGAACACCATCACAGATCGATTCTTTCTTGAGGGTGGCTATCATGCGCCCGGCTATTTCAATACCTTTCGCCAGAGCTTCGCCTTTAGGTGCCGATGAGAGTTCGTCTATAAGGTTCTGCGGGACGAAAATACCGGGTACGTTTTCAGTCATGTATTTCGCCATTCTTGCCGATGAGAGGAGTACGATACCGGCAAGAATTTTTACAGGAAATCTGCGAGCGTATTTCATGAATCTGGTGAAATTATCCAGGTCGTAGACTGCCTGTGTCTGGAAAAAAACAGCGCCGGATTCAACTTTCTTTTCAAATTTCATCAGCTGTGGTTCCAGGGGATTGGCTTCCGGAGTAACGATTGCCCCGGAACAGAATTCCACAACTCCGTCGAGCTGATTGCCACCCAGATCATATCCGGATTCCATTGTGCGGATGGTTCTTAGGAGCTGTACTGAGTCGAGATCGAAAACCCCTTTAGCTTCCTTATGATCGCCTACGGGTATGGCGTCTCCAGTGAGACATAGTACGTTTTTTATTCCTCTGGTGTAAGCGAGCATCAGTTCTGCCTGGAGAGACATACGATTACGGTCGCGGCAGGTCATCTGGAGGATGGCTTCGCCATCATGTTCTCGGATAGCCATGCAGCCCCCGATCGACGGAAATCTCATTACCGAACTCTGGTGATCGGTCACGTTCAACGCATCGACTTTATCCTTGAGCATTTCTATATGGTGATGCATCTGTTCAAGGTTTGTTCCTTTTGGCGGGGCTATCTCACTGGTAATAACGAACTTACCGGAATCTAACTTTTCTTTAAAACTCACTGGCATTTCACCTATCTCCCCGTCATGATATTTTTAGAACACCGGGTCTTGGCGTTACCTGGAAATTGTGAGGAGGATTGTATTTTTTCATCAGGTAGAGTCTGTTCTGTTCCTTTAACCGGTTGTAAATAAGGGTCCAGGCGCAATCTTTTTCTCTGTCAATCTCACATTTTCCATTATTCGTACCACCGCATGGGCCGTTCACCAGCCCCTTATGGCAGGTGGTAATCGGGCATATACCGGCTGTTTGTCCAAGGATGCACTGTCCGCATTGAGCACAAACCTCGCGGAAGTTGCCGGGTGTATCTTCTATGCCAATAAACAGGGTATCCAGGGCAGGAATAACTGGTTTGTCTATGTATAGACTTATCCGGTGGACACCAAGAGCGCATGACATAACTAATATACAGTTCGCATCTCCGATCGCCCGGTTGTGTTCCTTCATGACTTCAGAAGTCATTTCATCACAGGCAGTGGGGATCACTGTTGTGCCGCTGATACGTTTTCCGAGTTCATTGAGCCGGTCACTCATTTCTTTTACCTGGTCGACTCCCCCGGTCTCCGTGAGTGTGGCACAGGTTCCGCATCCCGCGATAAATATTCTGTCGAATGGTTCCAGTTGTTCCTGAATTTCTTCGAATGGCTTTTGCCTGGTTATCGATTTCATAACAATCCTCCCGCCGTTAACATAACCGCGTTACGTTTCAAGATCACACCTCAGACAGCGCTTTGCTTCCCGTCGTGCTGTTTCCTCGGAAAAACTCAATTCCACTTCATCGAAATTCATTTTCCTTTCACTGGCAGGCAGTATAGGGACAGAAAGCCTTGGCTGCTCTTCCCACGATTCGTCTGTTTCAGGTAAAACAGTATCCTTAACCACACGTTTCTTAAGGTCGTACATCTCGACTCGCGAAGAATCTTTATTTAGATATTTATCTATAGCAGTAGAGGCTCTTCTACCGGCTGCAATCGCCTCAATAACCATCCCGGGCCCCGTCACGAAATCACCTCCTGCAAAAACGCCTTCAACGTTAGTGACAAGGGTGTTGTTATCTACTACGAGCGTTTCCCATCGGGTTCGTTCAAGTTCGCTGTCGACCGGTAAGAATGATAAGTCAGGAGCCTGACCAACTGCCGCTATGACGGTATCAACTTCGGCAAAGAACTCCGAGCCGGGAACCGGTATAGGGCGTCGTCTTCCGCTTTCGTCAGGTGCTCCCAGGCTCATACGGCTGCATTGGAGGCCCGATATATTCCAGTTTTCGCTTACTATCCTGGTTGGAGTGGTCAGGAAATTAATATGAATACCTTCATCCACTGCCTGATCATACTCAATCCCGGTTACCGGCATTTCTTCACGTGATCTGCGGTAATAAATACTTACTTCTTCGGCGCCCAGTCGCAACGCAGTACGGGCAGAATCCAGGGCTACATTCCCCCCACCGATAATGGCGGCACGTTTTCCGACCCGGATTTCCCTGCCGAGTTTAGTATCCCTGAGAAACTTGAGTCCGTAATAAAATCCGTCAATATCGTCAAGTTCTCCCGGAATACCTACACGCTGACTTCTCTGGGCTCCGGCAGCGATAAAGACAGCTTCATATCCCTCAGCTTTTATATCCTCGATAGTAAAGTTGGCATTGACCGGTGTGTTGTACCTGATCTCAACACCTTTTTGAGCGATATAATCGATTTCCCTTTGAATAACCTCCCGGGGAAGGCGGAACTCGGGTATAGCGACCGAGAGCATGCCACCGCCGACAGGCAGGGCTTCGAACACAGTCACCGGATACCCGGACTGCGCCAGATAATATGCGCAGGCCAGTCCGGTCGGTCCGGCTCCGACGACAGCAATACGCTGTGATTTTGTTACCGGGAACGGCACCGGGTTTTCCGTTACATTCGCGAAATACCAGTCTGCCGCAAAACGTTTTAGTTCACGAATGGCCACCGGGTCATCGAGTTCCCCACGGCGACATCTCGATTCGCAGGGATGATGGCATATCCTGCCGCATATCGAAGGGAAAGGATTACGTTCCCGGATAGTATTAACAGCCTCCAGGTATTCTCCTTCGGCAATATGAGCGACATACTTCGGCACGTTGATCCCGACCGGGCAGGTATGCTGGCACGGGGATATCATCAGAGAATCACAAACTGCTGCGGGACATTTCTTTTCAAGAATATGCGCTTCATATTCCTCACGGAAATAATTTATTGTGGATATGACGGGGTTCGGTGCTGTCATACCAAGATTACACAGGGAAGTTTCCTTAACTGTTGTAGCGATTTTTAAAAGTGAGTCAATGTCGCTTTCTTTACCTTTTCCTTCAGTAATCCTGGTCAGGATATCGAGCATCTGCCTCGTTCCCAGCCGACAGGGTGTGCATTTGCCGCATGATTCCGCCTGAGTGAAGCTGAGGAAGTAACGGGCGATTTCTACCATACAGGTGGATTCATCAAGGACTACCATACCACCGGAACCCATAATCGAGCCTACTCCAGCCAGCGACTCATAATCGACCGGAAGGTCGATAAGTCGTGCCGGAATACAGCCGCCGGAGGGTCCGCCGGTCTGAACAGATTTAAACTGCTTTCCTCGTGGCACCCCACCACCGATATCATTGATAATGTGCGACAGGGGAGTGCCCATCGGGACTTCGACAAGTCCGCTGTTGGCTATTTTGCCGGTAAGGGCGAACACGGCAGTCCCTTTACTCTTTGCAGTGCCAATCCCGGCAAACCAGTCTGCCCCTTTTTCGATGATGATCGGTACGGTAGCCAGCGTTTTTACGTTATTGATAGTAGTAGGTTTACCATCCAGCCCGGAGTTAGCAGGATACGGGGGACGGGGGCGGGGCATACCTCGCCGACTTTCAATCGATGCCAGGAGGGCTGTCTCTTCACCGCACACAAAGGCACCGGCACCAAGTTTAATCTGAACCGTGAAACTGAAATTCGAACCAAGTATATTATCTCCCAGGAAACCGGTTTCTTTCGCCTGTTTTAAAGCGATTTTCAGACGACTCACTGCCAGCGGATACTCGGCTCGGACGTAAATATACCCCCTGCTGGCTCCCATTGCATAAGCGCCGATGGTCAAACCTTCGATCACTGCATGAGGATCTGCCTCCAGGATCGACCTGTCCATAAACGCTCCCGGGTCTCCTTCGTCAGCGTTGCATATTGCGTATTTTGGTGAACCGGTAGCGATACGTTCGAATTCCCACTTGGTTCCCGTAGAAAAACCGGCACCCCCGCGTCCTCGTAAACCTGATTTCTTGATTTCTTCTATTACTCCTTCGGGAGTCATATCAAACAGTACCTTGCGTAGAGATTTATACCCACCTCTTTCAAGGTAATCTTCGATTTTTTCCGGATTAATATGGCCACAGTTTCGGAGGACAATTCGTTCCTGCATAGCATAGAATTTGATGTCGGAATACCTGGGAACGGCTTCGCCGGTCACGGGATCGTGATAATAGAGACGCTCGACCGGAATACCGTCACGGAGATGTGAAGCTGCAATTTCGATGGCATCTTCTGGTTCAACATGAGTGTAAAAAATCCCATCAGGTTCAACGACTACATTCGGGCCCTGTTGACAGAAGCCGTGGCAGCCGGTAAAACCTACTTCTACATTACGCAGGTTTAACTTTTCCACTTCCGCCTGGAGTGATTCGTAAACAAGGTCACCGCCACCGGAGACGCATCCGGTTCCGCGACAAACGTAGATAATCCTGTTTTGCTTCATCTTATCCGTCACCATTTTTATGGAATAACCTTGACACTTTTTTCGGATTCATATGACCATGAGTATCCCGGTTAATAACGATATTCGGAGCGAGGGCACAAACACCTATGCAGGCAACGGTTTCCAGGGTATATTCGAGGTCGGGCGAAGTTTCTCCTTCCTCCAGGTGAAGTTGATGTTTAACAAGGTTCAGGATAGTTTTTCCTCCACGGACATGACAGGCAGTGCCCCGGCATACCTTGACGATATTTTTTCCCCTCGGAGTGGTATAAAGCTGCTCATAGAAAGTGATCACTCCCTGTACCTGGCTCGGGAACAGGCCAAGCCCTTCCGCTATGTGCTTTATTACGGGTGGAGGAATATAACCCAGCAGTTCCTGTATATCCTGGAGACAGGGAATCAACCCCCACTTTTCATCCTTGTGTTCCGCGATAATATTATCGATTTTTTCCAGTTCAGTCTTTGTTAATTTTTTGGTTTCAGCCATTATTATCAATCCTTTCAAGTCTTACGGAACATGTCTTTAATGAATTAGCAGTAGCGGAACCAAATAATGCATTCACCGGACTGTCCGAGAATGAGGAAGGCATAAACAGCATTCCTTCATCCAGGTCATCGGAGATCCGAACAATGGCAGTTATTTCACCCGCAGGCGATATGATTCTTACTTTATCGCCCGCATTTATCTTATACAGGATCGAATCACCGTTGCTGATTTCTATCCAGGCTTGAGGAGTAAAAGATCGAAGCCTGGATGCTCTGCCACTCCTGGTACCGCTGCCAAACCCATGAAGAGTTGAACCGGTTATAAGAACGAGGGGATATCGATCATTTTTACCCGCTTCTGATGAAATATATTCAACAGGCGTGAAACGTCCGAATCCGCTGGGGAAAAGACCTTTATAAAAACGTTTAGCCCCGAGTCTTTCACTCGAAGAATCCAGTTCATCGCTATCCTGCTCAAAGTCATGATGCGAAAGGTGTTGATATAGTGGCACCAGCTCTTCGATCTCATTCAATATTTCCCTGGATGATGAATATTGTATCGATGATCCCATCTCACGGGATAATTTGAGTATAATTTCCCAGTCGGGAAGAGAGGTACCGGGTGGATCAACGGCTTTCCGTAATTGTTGTACTCTTCCTTCAAAGTTTGTGAATGTTCCATCTTTTTCGGCGAAAGCCGTTGCAGGCATTATCACCGAGGCCAGTTCGGTTGTTTCAGTGGGAAATATATCTGCGATACAAAGAAACTCAAGGGAAGAAAGCGCTTTTCTTATGAAAGCAGGATCCGGAAAACTTACGACAGGATTTTCTCCCATAATCAGCATACCCTTGATGTTCCCTGCTTCTGCCTGTTGCAGAACCTCAATGGCAGTCATTCCAGGTTTCTCCGGTATTTCTGCCTGCCATGCGTCCCTGAATATGTCTCTTGATTGAGAGTCCTCAAGACTTCTGTATCCGGGAAGGAAATCGGGCAGTGCGCCCATGTCGCAGGCTCCCTGGGCATTATTCTCCTTTTGCAGAGCGAATATACCACCGCCATGATGACCGATATTTCCCGTCAGCATAGCCAGGTTTGCCAGAGCGATAACACCTGCCGTGCCTCTTTGCTGCTGAGTTATTCCCGTACCGTATACAATGGAGGCGGTTTTTGCTTCGGAATATATTTTCGCAGCCAGTTGTATGTGATTCTCCGGTACACCCGTGATATTCTCAACGTATTCGGGAGAATATTTACTTAATGTTACAGAATACTCATCGAAATTATCTGTCCGACGGGTGACAAATTCTTCATCATAGGTATTGTTATCGAATATTATTTTTGCTATTCCGTTAATCAGAGCAGTGTCAGTTCCAATCTCAGGTTTCAACCAGATTTGCGCAAATTTAGTCAATTCCGTCCGGCATGGATCGATGACTA
>MGML01000036.1:5461-5653 GCA_001796415.1 Chloroflexi bacterium RBG_13_46_14 | reverse complement strand
ATGATCTCTGAAGAGCCGTTCTTTAAAAATGCTGTACCATGGATGAACAAGCTCAAACTACGTTATTCTGATGGTTTGGTAGGTAGCGATTACGCAGCAAACCGCTGGTTGTACACCAGTGGTTATTATGCAACAGGTAATTATTTATATGAATCTTTGGGAGCAAACGAGACTGCCAAATGGGAAGAGGCA
>MGML01000036.1:4543-5379 GCA_001796415.1 Chloroflexi bacterium RBG_13_46_14 | reverse complement strand
ATATGTTATTGTCGCCACGCGGTACAACCATGCTGGTTGGAAATAAATTCAAGGACCTGAACCTGGGGAAATTGAAAAAACATGGAATAGAGGTGGAAGCCGAATTTAATAAAACGATAAATAACAATCTGAACTATTTTGTAAAAGGGATTTTCGGATTTAATGAAAACCGGATTATTTTTAAAGACGATCCTGTTAATACTCCGGAATATTTAAAAGATGCTGGCAAACCTATAGGTGCCTGTATAAGTGGGGTAGTACGTACCGGAACAGGATATTTTACATCAGTTAATGACCTGCATATTGACCCGGCTGCACTTACCATTGATAGAATGAATGTAGGAGATTTCAAATATCTCGATTATACAGTCGATGGTCAAATTACCAATATTGACGAGTATCCAATAAAAGGTATTGCCTATCCTCCAATCACCTATTCTCTTTCTAGCGGATTCTCGTATAAAGGATTCAATTTTTCTTTTATGTTTCAGGGAAATGCTGGCAAATTTGTCAATTTTAACCAGACGCAAGAGTTTGAATTCGCATGGGGTACTACTCGCGTTCATACAGCCCAGATAGACTATTGGACTCCTGACAATCCTGACGCAACCCATCCTTCCTTACACTATGCCCAGGAGTTTATTCCAATTTATAATTGGGGTGGTATCGATGAATTATACGGTTATAGAATCATGATTGAAGACCAAATCTGGAGAAATGCCGATTATCTCCGCTTAAAAGAGGTTTATGTCGGATATACCCTCAATTCAAGTTTTTTTAAACAGTCTATGGGCATTTCCAATTTACTTGTTTATGCAACAGGGAATAATATCTGG
>MGML01000036.1:4161-4359 GCA_001796415.1 Chloroflexi bacterium RBG_13_46_14 | reverse complement strand
ATCTGGATAAAGCTCCGGAATCGGGTTTGTCAAAGGAAGAGGTTTTCTCGAAATATGACAACTTTGTGAAGTACTTCGACTATGTTTATGAGGGAACTCAGAACCCGATGACTTTCCCAGGGTATACAAGTGCTGGAAGAGGTTGTAATATCAAGATGGGATTCCCCTTGTACTTCTCTTCATGGGGGCAAAAAATGA
>MGML01000036.1:1950-4106 GCA_001796415.1 Chloroflexi bacterium RBG_13_46_14 | reverse complement strand
TCCCGTAGGTGGATCATTTGCTGGTATAGAGTCCAGAATGACCTGGCATCAAGCATTTAATCCAGTTTTAAGAAATATGTTTGTAGCTATTAGGCATTGCAATAACACATTAGAAAACATACACTTGTTAACTGGTATTAGCCAGGATGTAATTGATGATTTTACTGCACAGGCTCATTTTGTAAGAGCATTTGCCCATTTTGAACTATTCAAGTGGTTTGGCCCCATGCCATATATTACCAATGTTATAGATGCGACTGATGATATGGATCTACCACGTTTATCGAAATACGAAACATGCAAGCATATTGCCGCCGATTTTGATACTGCTGCCCTCTTTTTTGAAAAAGCCGGGCTTATGCGCAGGGACCCAGGTCCGGGGCAGGTTGGACACCTTAATGATCCTGATCAAAGACGTCCAAATGGGGTTGCTGCCAAAGCATATAAAGCTCGTGCTTTATTGTACGCAGCAAGCCCTCTTAACAACGATAAAGGACAGCAAGCATGGGAAGATGCAGCTGAAGCAAACTGGGAAGCCATTCAAATTGCTGAACAGTATAAATATGCCCTCTTGAGCGCTGCCGATTACAAGAAAAATTTTGTCGGTGCACAATACACCAATGAAGAATTATGGGCTTGGAGCCCAGGTACATATGCTTATAATGCTGCCGGTATCGCGTATCTTGTGTGCGGGGTTTTTTCCGGCAATAAAAGTCCTAACCCCGGCGAAGATCCTACTCAGAATACAGTCGATAAGTTTGAAACCAAATGGGGCGATCCATTGGATACCGAAGCAGACAGGCAGGCGGCTGCCGATGCCGGACATTACAACGAACAGGACCCATATACGGATAGGGATCCACGTTTTTATATTGATATCTTATTCAATACAGCTCCTGTGATCGGCTACGGCACGGCGAAAATTTACATTGAGACGGTGGATGGGGTAGTACAATACTCCGAACTTTTGGATCAAAATTATGTCAGTGCTACTCATACAGGTTATTATACAAGAAAATATTGGGGTGAACAAAGTCTTAAAAATCAAATTACTCCCTATTATACAGACCCACTAATCCGTTTAACAGAACTTTATCTGAATTATGCAGAGGCTGCCAATGAAGCGTATGGCCCCAATACACCTGCCCCAGGCGCAACTCTTACAGCTGTACAGGCAATTAACGTAATCAGACAAAGGATTGGGCATTTCGATGTTCTACCTCAATATACTGCAACAAAAGAGGCTTTAAGACCAAGGATCATAAACGAACAAACCATAGAATTTTGCTTCGAAGGACATTATTATCATGATATCCGCCGATGGATGACAGCGCCACAAGTATACGCAGGACCGATTATGGGGGTTGTTATTGAAAAAGTACCTGTTAGTACGGACTATCCGACAGGCTATAAATACACTCGAAAACCCGTAGCTGAAGATCGTCAGAGTAAGTGGAAAGAAGCTATGTATTACTTTCCGTTTATGCCGGAAGATTTGTATAAAATGAAAGATTTTGCCCCCAACGAACCTTGGTAAAATATAACCTATAAAAATTAAGATTATGAGATTCTATGATATTTTATACCGGAAATACAAATATTTTGGCCTGCTTCTACTATGCTTATTATTAACGGGAGAAATAAACGCACAAAAAAATCAAGAAACAAAAGCTAGGCCTGGAAGTGTCACTCTGAAAGTTGTCGATGAAGATGGAACTACGATTTCTAAAGTGCAAGTAGTTGTTGGAGAAGGAAATATTCGTACTGAGACCGATGAAAATGGTAAGGTATCGTTTGAAGCTTATCCTGATGACATTGTAACTATATCCATACCAGGTTATGAAAAGAACATTACTAAGGTTAACCAGATTATCGATAACACGATAAAGCTTAATAAATCGAAGCTTTTTATGACTTCCGACGATGACATTCCATTTCCATTTGTCACACTAAAGAAACGTAAGATCAGTGGAAGCTCAAATGTAATCACAGGTGATCAATTGGAAAAATATCCTACAAGTGATTTGCGTAATGCCTTCACAGGGCTGCTAACAGGTCTTGAGGTATTGGAAAACAATGGGTCCCCTGGAATGAGTGCAGAAGAAGAATTGGGACTTTACTATGCTTCAGAAAAGATGCAAGTTACGGCACGGGGA
>MGML01000036.1:1688-1830 GCA_001796415.1 Chloroflexi bacterium RBG_13_46_14 | reverse complement strand
CCAGCAGCTGCCAACGGAATTTTGTACATTAAAACCAAGCGTGGAAAACCCAACGAACGGATTTTAAATCTGAATATTGAAAATGGTGTCAGTATAATTGACAGAATGCCGGATTGGGTGTCAGGTGCAGATTATGCACGTT
>MGML01000036.1:1348-1506 GCA_001796415.1 Chloroflexi bacterium RBG_13_46_14 | reverse complement strand
ATGGTACAATACTATGCGTATGTAGGATACAATGGCGAAGGCGATATCTATAAAATAGGACCTATTGCAGATATTAACCGGATCAATGTACGTTCGAATATTGATGCTAAAATCACCGACCACATCAAAATACGAGTCGATTTTTCAGGTGGAATGGA
>MGML01000036.1:1007-1313 GCA_001796415.1 Chloroflexi bacterium RBG_13_46_14 | reverse complement strand
ATATTGAAAAGATAAGCTCAGTAATGGACGATATTACTTCAATTCCTCCTATTGCTTTCCCGGTATATGCTTCCAACGATCCGTCATTAAAGGCTCCCTGGTATGCGGTTAGTTCAATCTATAAATATAATCCAATAGGCAATATAATGGAAAAAGGGTATTATTCCGAGACAGGCAGAAAAGGTACCGCCAATTTTACTCTTAATTATGATATGTCTAGTATTCTTAAAGGGCTTAAGTCGCAAACCAGTATAGGATTTAATGCATTCGACCTGGTACGTTTAGGTAAAGCAGAAGATTACTATG
>MGML01000036.1:857-992 GCA_001796415.1 Chloroflexi bacterium RBG_13_46_14 | reverse complement strand
CGTCATTAACTACCGGTGGTGCTGATACCATTATATTAAAAAAAGTACACGATGGTGTAGATCTGGCCGATATGAGTAATCTGCATGACTATTATTTTCAGCAGTTTTCATTTTATGAAAATCTGAATTATGGGA
>MGML01000036.1:388-845 GCA_001796415.1 Chloroflexi bacterium RBG_13_46_14 | reverse complement strand
AAAACGATATTAATTGCTACCTGACTTACCTTTTATCGAAAATTGCAAGAAACGAGATTGAGGAACCGCAACGCCAGCAAAACTTTGTACTAACGGCACTTTATTCCTTTGATGATAAATATAGTATCCAGGGTGTTTTAAATTATGCCGGCTCCTACAGTTTTATTAAAGGAGAAAGATATGCATTATTTCCTTCAATTGGCGCCAGTTGGGTAGTTTCCGAAGAAAACTTTATGTTGGATGTGAAATTTATCAACTATCTGAAATTGCGTGCGGAAACCGGCATTCTGGGGTACGAGAATTTTCTTACGCCCTTCTACTATAGAGACAGGTTTATTAATAATAGTACTGGATCTGCCTTCGGTCCATATTCAACCAATCAATGGTTTGGATCTTATACAGATGTCTTAGCTTACCGTACCTATCCTCAAAGGATTGGGAACCCTGACCTAACATG
>MGML01000036.1:235-377 GCA_001796415.1 Chloroflexi bacterium RBG_13_46_14 | reverse complement strand
AAGAGTTCAACGTTGGACTTGATGCTTTGATGTTCAACCAAAAACTCTCACTGGAAGTGAATTATTATAATAACCTTCGTGACGGGATAATTTCTAACGTAGCTAATATTATACCGTTGGTAGCAGGTATGTCAAACTCCTT
>MGML01000036.1:0-147 GCA_001796415.1 Chloroflexi bacterium RBG_13_46_14 | reverse complement strand
ATCGGTGGAAACGCTACGATTCAGAATTCAAAGTATGAGAAATTTGACGAACCTGATTACCGATTTGATTATCAGACACGTGTTGGAAAATCAGCAGACACTTACTGGGGACAAACTTACATAGGCAAATTCGAAAGTGATGCAGAA
>MGML01000035.1:171-5854 GCA_001796415.1 Chloroflexi bacterium RBG_13_46_14 | reverse complement strand
CTGGATAAACTTGTCAATCGGCAATACGGCTGGCAGGACTTGCTTGATAAAGCCAGTAAACTATCGAATAGTAAACCGTTCCATAGCGCATTAAGTAAATTCGGTTCTATCGTCATGAGGACAAGAGATGCCGAGAACGCACGTATACAAAAAGTCTGTGCTGATGTCCAGGCGAAAGCTAAAGAGATATTCGGAGTTAAAAAGAACTCTGAACTGAATCACATTTTAAACAGACAATCAAATGAGAAAGTAGACATCGGTGCTTTCACTATCGAAGGTGGTAAAATCGTCTCTCTGGAAATGACCCGAGCCGAGATGATAAAGAAATACCAGGAGTTTCAGGACCCGACTCTTAACGATACGTTTGAAAAAGGTATGCACTGGACAGGAGAGATAGTAAAAGCTATTAAGAATAAACTCACGACTCAAGAAAAAGCGTGGGCTGATTACCAG
Organism: Chloroflexi bacterium RBG_13_46_14; assembly: GCA_001796415.1. Next base: position 5,401 of record MGML01000035.1, on the reverse strand, counting down.
ATGGAATTTTACCAGAAATATTATAACGATGTGAATAAGGTATACCGTAATATCTACGGTATCGACCTCGCACATAACGAACACTATTCCCCGGTGTCAAGGGAATTCGATGCCGAAGTACCCGAGCAGCAACTTGTCTACCGTGAGATGGCAAGATGGGCGACAGTAACCAACGGTTCTCTGAAAGCCAGGGAAAGAAACCTCCAACCTTTGAAACAGGTGGACGCTAACCGGACGTTCATCAACCACATCATCCAGATGGAACACTTCATTAATTGGGCTAACACGATGAAGGAACTCCGGACTGTATTCATGGATAAAGGCGTCAGGACTGCCTTAATCCAGTACCACGGTAAAGATATGCTCAATCAGATAGACTCTTATATTCAGGACTTCGCCAGGGGCGGAGTAGATAAAGCCCTCAATGTTCACGGCTTGGACAAGTTGAGGGGTAACTTTGCTAAAGCGGTTCTCGGCTTGAAGCCGGCTATAGCCCTTCAGCAGATACCGACCGTATTTGCTTACCTCACGGAAATGAAGACAGGCAATTTCTTCTCAGGTGTTGCCGATTTCTGGACTCATCCAATCGAAAATTATAAATGGATGCTAAATAACGTGCCATATATAAAAGACCGTTATACAAGCGGCTTCGAGCGTGATATGAAGGTCGCTCTTAACAGTGATTCTTATAAAAACTTTTTAAATTCGGATAGTATAACGAAAAAGGCATATTTCCTGATGACGATAGGTGATAAATTCGGTGTCCTGCAGGGCTGGTGGGCTAAATATCAGGAGGGCATTAAATCAGGTCTGGGGAAAGAACAAGCAATCGCTGAGGCTAACGATGCCACCGACCGGACGCAGAACACATCTAGTATAGACACTCTATCATCCTGGCAGCGGGGAGGGACGTTCTGGAAACTTCTTACCATGTTCCAGAGCCAGCCGAATAAATACTTCCGTATCATCGGTAACAACGTTCGTAACTTTCAATATGCACGAGGTTCCCGCGTCAAGGCCGCCTCTAACGTACTACTGGCCTGGGTTATTCTTCCTGCGATATTTACTCTTATACAGTCAGGTTTCAAATTCCGCAAGGACAGAGAATTATCTGATGTTGTCATGGCGCCGATAAACGACGTTCTTTTCTTCGGTTCTGCTGCGCAGTGGTTGACAGACCGCATGATAGGAGAGAATTTCGAATATCAAAGTACGCCGGTAGAAGCGCCTTTAAGGGACTTGGGAGATTTAGTTACTAAAGCTCTCAAGATGGAATCCATAGGAGCCGACCCTTACAAAGATTTAAACATGGATGACCTTGTGTCTTTTATCGAGTCCATTGCGAAACCGGCCGGTGAACTGGCCGGTATACCTACACCTTATTTGATACAGGTAGAAAAGGCATTACGCAGCGGCGATCCCCGGCAATTCGTTTTCAGTAAGTGGGCGCTGGAAGAACCGAAGGAATCATTACCCAAACAATCAAAGGCGGAAATACTTAAACTCGGTTTGCAGAAAGAAGAACCTAATGCTACTCCCGATAAATTACCTGAAACCTATAACATGAAGGACCTGAATAGCTATTATAATAAATTGTTTGCCAAGACCCTCCCGAAGGATATCACGGTTAAAAAAGACTACGACCCCCTGGCGGAAGCGTGGGGGCAGATGACCGTCTCAAACGATACATTAAATACTCTCCCCAACAAAAAACTGCATGAAATAGTCGATGATATCGAAACAGACCAATCATTGACATGGACATTCGGACAATACTATCAGCAGTGGCAGGCCAGGCAAAAGATTACGAACCTTGCAGACCTTGTCGAGTATGATAAAGAAAACCCCAGGGCTTACCTGGGGAACATAACGCCAGACCAATATAAACTCCTCACACGCTATGAAGTATCGAACAAAAAAGAACGTATAAAACTTATCGAAGACAATCCAGGTCTTGACATCAACCCGCGCTCCGATTGGTTACGTAATCACCCGAAGGAGAACGCTCAACTTGCGATATGGGGGCAGGCCGATATACTAACTCAGAAAGCCTACGATGAAGCACAGAGGATGATTAAAGAACTGGATATACCGGATAGCGCATTAAGTGAATGCATCCCTCCAAAGGATGTTTCCGAACCTTACTTTAAATATGGACAGGCGGTCGAGGATTATTCTGCGGGCAGTGCCGAGGCGTTATTAATCCGGGCGCGGAATCCGCAATTAACAAACTGGATGCAGAAAAAGAATCCTGACCTGAAAACTGAAATCGATACCCCGATTAAATCGCTGGAAATCAATGTAAAGAATCGTGCATTGAATGACCAATACTCAGGTTTCTCCGATGAAGATTCAACCTGGTATCTTCCCTCAATCCCTGATAAAGACTCTAGTAATTATAAGGATGGACGGGAGTACGCACGGGAACAATTCTTACTCACTCCTGAAGGTAAATCCTGGTATGACGACCAGAACAGAATCGAAGCATACAATAAGGGAACTCCTGCGATGCCAACCCCCGAAACGCAAGTTAATGAATGGGTTGAAGCCGGTAACATTAAGAAAGATGCTCAATGGCATTTATATATGTCCGAACACCCGGAAACCTACAAATGGGCTTTAGAGAATAAACTAACCAAAGATGACGGCGGGATTACCGATGAAGAACTTACAAAGGGACGCAATAGTACGGTCTGGAATCTGGACGTTATCAAGATTCGAGCAAAGGATGATTTTATAAAACTCGATAAGCAAGTCAATGACTTTTCAAACCTTCCCTCTATCCCGGAGAAGAACTCTCCCGATTATAAGAACGGCAGGGAATATGCTAAAGAGGAATTTCTAAAAACAGATGATGGTAAGAAGTGGCAGGATGACATCCGGAGGGTTGACGCATTTTCCAATGGTGCCGATAAAAACATATCAGAAAAATATGTTGAGTACGGTAAAATAGTTGATCAATACAGCGCGTCATCCGCAGAAGCCAAACTTTTTCGAGTAGACAATCCTGACCTCGATGATTGGGGAACTAACAAGGAATTAAGGGATAAGGAAGCATGGGAACCGATAACCAAAATCCCCGTTTTAAGAATCAACGCTAAATACCGTATACAGGATGCGGAGTATGATGCAATAGTTGAACCCGATGAGACAGAACAAGCACGTTTACGAGATGAATATCTTGCCAACAATCCTGATTACCGGATGGACCGGCGCCGGAGGGACTCTTACGCTTTAACAAACCCAAAAACCGGTGAGGAATTTCCTGAGAATTTAATAGAGGCGTATGTCAATTACTACGAACTCCCGGATAAAGGAAAACGCCGTGATAGATTCTTACTTGACAATCCTTCATTTGCAATGGAAATGCACGATAAGTCCGGCATAGATTTACCTTTAAAAGTACCATCCGTCCAATATGACGACCTTTACGACCAGTATAAAGATGATTTCGACAAGATGGACGGACTCGCGTATTTCAAATCACCTTACTACGTAGAAGACCCGAAGAAACGCAAGGTAATAGCGGAAAGTATGCGCCTGGACTCTCAGGGGAATATAACAGAGTTTGGCCGGGCTGAGATTCTACGCAAAGCCTACGGCGACTATATCCCTGACGAGTACGCCGAACGTTACACTGATTATAGAGTTGTTTTACTCGAAGGTATCCCTAATAACTGGCCGGAAGACAGGAACGGAAATACTCTTACATGGTATGAGGATGATTGGTTCCTTCAGTCCAATCCTAACTTCTACGAAACCATTTACCTGGGGATGCTGGGACTTGATAAGGTGGACTTCTCTAAGGTTCCATCTCCAAAGGTATTCGAGAAATACGCCTACTACACTTCGTTACCGAAAGGTAAACGGAGAGAAGATTATCGCAGAAATAACTTAGACCTTGAAGAATGGTTAATAAAGACAAAGAAAGTCACCACTTCAATTCAGGAAAAGAAACGGCGGTCAGAACTAACGCCGGGAGAGAAACTTGAAGAAGACCTTGAAAAGGTACATGACTAATGATGCTTATCCATATCGCTTTTGACTTTTTTGGTGTATTGATCGGTGGCAAATGCGATTAATCCGAGACCGACCCAAGTAGAAATAAGGAATATACACCATCCGTTTCTTGCACCAAATACTTCCGTAACACAATATGATATAAAGCCGAGATAAACAAAAAAATAAAAAAACAAAACACCCTGTAATTTATTATTCATGTAATAGATTATATCACACCGTGTCAATACCACCCCCAATTTTGATGTAACAATCAGTCAAACGTATTCTAGAAGCCCCTGACCGGAATATTTAACGGCAGGGGATTTTTAATAGTAGGAGGGTTTTAATCAGATGACTATGGATAAAGGCCGGAACGCGCAGGATTCCCACTCTAAGAGTAAGGCTCCGGGCGATGGGGATGGTACTTCTCCAGAAGGCACAACCGAGACCTTTACAAAGGCTCAGCTCGAAGAGGCAGTAAAAAAAGCAGAACAGAAAGCCAGGATAGACGCCGGCAGAGATGCTAAATCTCTCGAACAAAGGGAGAAAGCAGTAAAGGAAGCGGAAGAAAGATACTCCGCATACCAGCGCCAGCAGGAAGAGTCTGAAAACGAAAAGTACCGCAGCGACCCGGACGGACTCAAGGCTATTCAGGAAAAGCGACAGAGAAAACAGGAACGGGACGAACTGACCCGGCAGAAAGCGGAAGTCGAGGCCGATAAAGCGGCCAACGCTGAAAAGCTGGCGAAAGCTGACGAGCTTGAACTTGAACTCGCGGTATGGAAGGCAGCCCAGGCAAAAGGGGTTGATGCCGATAAACTCAAGACAAAAGTGACCAAGTTCGGGCTGAAAACCGAGGAACAAATCCTGGATCTTGCCGAGACGATGGCCGTGGCCAAGAAAGAAGACCTCAGAGCTGACTCCAATAAAGGTATCGGAGGCAGCGGCGAACTCACCGTGGAAAAAGCGGATAAGATGTCTATGGAAGAATACGCCGCAGCCAGAAAGAAAGAAGACCCCTCCTTATCACATTAAGGAGACAAAATGAGCAACACTTTAATTACACCCAGTGTCATCGCTAAAGAGGCGGTAATGGCGCTGGAAAACAACCTCGTCATGGCTAACCTGGTGCACCGCGATTTTTCCCCGGAATTCCAGAAGGTGGGGGCGACGGTCACGGTAAGGAAGCCGGCGACTTTCACCGCCACCGCTTTCAGCACCACGGTAG
>MGML01000035.1:0-129 GCA_001796415.1 Chloroflexi bacterium RBG_13_46_14 | reverse complement strand
ATAAGCACTACGACATCACGGCGGAAATAACGTCGCAGCAGCTTTCCCTCGATATCGCCGACTTTTCACAGCAGGTCATGCAGCCGATGATGCGGGAGCATGCCCAGAAGGTAGACTACAACATCCTCA
>MGML01000034.1 GCA_001796415.1 Chloroflexi bacterium RBG_13_46_14 | reverse complement strand
CTTATGAAGGACTGATCAGGGCGATGTGCCTTGAAAGAAATATCCGGCGACAGATTCCGATCACGGTCGACGAGTGGGGTATCAGACCCCACCGGTTCTACTCGATGGAAGACGCACTCGTTACCGCGATGAATCTGAACGCCTTTATTCGGCACTCTCATACCGTCAAGATGGCAAACCTGACCATGCTGATTACACCCATGCACATAACTCCCGACAGCGTAATAATCCAGACGATATTTTACCCGTTCGAACTGTACCGGAAAACCTGCGGTCGGAAAGCACTGGATATCTACTGGGAGAGTGAAACCTTCAGCGCCATCTGCGAGGAACACGAATTCTCCGGTATCAGGTATCTCGACGTTACCGCCACGGTTAATGAATCGGGAAAGAAGCTGACGGTATACGCAGTGAATCGCAGTGAAAAAGAGGCTTTGGAGACGACCATCTCACTTGCCGATGGCCATTTCACCGGGGAAATCATGGCGTCGGTGGTCAACGGAGCCGACATAAAAGCGGAAAATTCAGTCGAAAATCCTGAACGGGTGGGCGTAACTCAGACAAAGCTTGAAGCATCCGGAAAATCCTTCACCTACACCTTCGAACCTCACTCGGTAACGGCGCTGGAGTGTAAAGTGGGATAATATACAGGTATTTTCCGACTTTTTCAAATGTACCTGGTGTCTGCCCCCGGGGCGAAAATTGCGATACGAACGGGTGTTTTCCCGTCTCCCGGGAAGCTGAAAGTCGGATTTGATATAATACTAAAATTGTCAGATATGGAAACAAACTGGATCGATCTTTGGAATAAAGTTTCGGCCTTCGCTCCTCGTACAATTGAGAGAGAGAAGGTAATCAGGGGTAAAAAACATTTTCGCAGGGACTCTCCGGTGAGACCGGATCCTTTACTCGATTTCGTTCTGGAGAAGTTAACCGGAGAACAGTCTTTTCTGGATATAGGCGCCGGGAACGGCCGCTGGATAATCCCCGCTGCAAAAATCGTCAGGAACGTGACAGCAGTGGAACCCTCAGACTCGATGCTGGACATGCTCCATGAAAACATAGCAAAGGCAAAACTGGACAACATAAGGATAATACAGGGTCGCTGGGAAGAAGTAGACGTTGAACCTCACGATATCGTGTCATGCACTCATGCCATATACGAAACAAAGGATTTTGCCGCTTTTATTCGTAAGATGGAAGAGAAAGCCAGGGAGTGGTGTTATCTGGTATTACGCCTCCCTCCGTTTGATGGCGTTACGGGAGAACTGTTTCAGAAAATACATGGACATCCGTATGACAGTCCTAATGCTCATCTCGCCTATAATGCCCTCTATTCTATGGGGATATATCCGAATGTACTGGTTGAAGAGGATATACACAACTGGAGAGATACCACGTTCGAGGAAGCATTTTCAAGAGCCAAAAGGCATCTTAACATTGGTTCAACCAGCAAATACGATGATCTGATAAGAGAGACACTCACACGACGCCTGACGCTTCATGACGGTGTATATCTATGGCCCGACGGGATGCGCTCTGTCTTATACTGGTGGCATCCCTGGAAATAAAGAGAACAATCAACCAGAGACGATATACCTTGGGGTAGTACAAAAGGCATTTATGGTCTATTGGTTCTCTGTTACTGAGATTACTTTTCCTCAGATCTATTACTTCTGTGCAACCTTTGAAAACCCTTACTTTACCTCCGGCGATTCGGTGATGTAGAGGTACTGGTCTTTATCTTCATCCCAGGACGGCCAGTCGACTACTCCCTCTATACTGGGATTGCCGGTCTTAGCAAAGTTGGTCCACATTTTCATCATCAATTCGGAGACCCTATTATCTGCGTTGGTAAAACCGGGATCATCTGACTTAGCACCGGTATTTCGGGCAAAATTATACAGTATCGGCCAGAAATCAACATGGCGATTCCAGTCTTTCCATTCTCCAAATATATACGGGATTTCAAAAGTATGATGGGAGGGTACACCGTCTCTTTGCCATCCTGCTGGAACGTGGTCGAAAATATAAGCATACGTTTTTACCCCAGCTTTGTTGCCTGCGGATAATAGGTCCACAGAGGCTGGTATAGATCCTGGCGGCCAACCAGCCACCTCACCTGAATTGTAGCCAACTATGAAGGGAATACGGTTTTGTCTACCCGTACTGAAGATGGTTGCCTGAGTGTCCGGTAAAAACCAGCCGTCCTCCACCGAATTCCAGAGTCCGAATGGAAGGTTTATTTCTGCGCTTACAGTCTGTCCGGCTTCAATTATCTTCTGCCAGGACATATTGCGAGCTGCCATAAGAGAGTCGCTTTTATTGTCAACACCAAGTTTGGTAAATACTTTCTCACCGATAGCCTCTGCGTCTTTTAATGACCGGGTAAAGGCGGGGCCAACTCCACTTTCAATAATTGCCCGATGGAAAAGACCTTTAACAAGGGTAGAAGCTATGAGACGGACTGCTGCGGCTGCTCCAGATGATTCGCCGAAAATAGTAACACTGTCAGGGTCGCCACCAAAGGCAGGGATGTTTTTTTGTACCCACTGCAGGGTAGCTATCAAGTCCAGGAAAGTATAGTTGCCCGATACTCCTTTCGGTGATTCCCGGGAAAGCATTGGGTGGCAGAGTAGCCCTAGTGGGCCTAATCGCATATTAACATTAACTAGAACAATACCATTTAAAGGCAGGCGGAATCCGTTATAGAGAGTATCGGTGCCACTCCAGAATGAGAAGGAACCGCCATGCATCCAGACCATGACTGGCATTTTCTCAGAATCATTTTTCATTGGGGTCAAAACATTCAGATAAAGGCAGTCCTCACTTTGAGGCATTGTAGACTTAGGGTAATGCCCTGTTACTGACTGGGGAGCTGCTGCGCTGAAAGCGGTGCATTCTCGGATTCCCGACCACGGTGTCACTGGTTGCGGCGGCTTCCAGCGCAGGTCGCCCACCGGAGGTGCAGCATAAGGAATCCCTCTATAGACGTATACCGGTTTGTCCGGATCACCGAGAACTGTCCCGGAAATGTAACCTGAGTCTAGTTTCACAACTTCCATTGATGAACCTCCCGCTAAATAATTAGATTTTTAATATATCCCCATTCCCGTGTAGACGGGAATCCAGATCATTGAGTAAGTAAGTCCTTGTATTTATATCTCCATCTTTGTACATCCAGGTTCTGGATTCCCACCTGCGTGGGAATGGGTCTTTAATTCTCCACCTTATACTACTCCGTTATTGTTGGCGTACGGCATTTCATGCCTCCTTTACACCCCAATCTCTTCAGTGGGTGAGAGTAGTCTTACATTTTTTGGGATTCATTATAGGCTTTTATAATCTCTTCAGTTGATGGGAGGACTCCTATTTGTTGATACATGTTGAGGGAATCGTAGAGCATTCGCGTTAATCCGCGATATACCTTTCCGTCCTTGATTTCATACATGCTGACCATATTAAAAGAGAATCTCTTGCCTGTTCCAGGAACTCCTCCATATTCCTTTTCATGAATACCGCTTAATTTTTGGAATATAGCAATTTTATCCTCATCTGCTATCATTTCTTGTGTTTCCCAATGAAGGTCTGATAATACTGAATGCATATAGGATGTGTATTGTTTATGACCTTCAACTCCCTTTAGCCCGCCACCTGCCGAGCCACTGTAGTCCTCATGTAATATTTCATCAACTTTTGAATAATCCCCGTTATTCATTAATTCATCAAAGTACCGCTGTAATATCTTCTTGTTCTCTTCTACTCCCATTGGTTTATCTCCTTTTTTATAAATAAACGTCATTCAAGAAATAGAGGCTGTATTACTCATAGGCACTCCCTCCTTTAAAACAAAAAAAGGCACCGGATACAGCCGCTCAATCTGGCAGCCCCGGTGCCCTCTTTGCATCATATTCACCTTCCTGTCACTAGAAAGTGGATGATCGCTTTAATTTATTTAGATGTGAACTGATTATACTCTTTTTCTAAGGTTGTCAATCAAGAGGAAAACGTAACAATGATATATCTTCGAGTTACTTTGTGATAATTAACGATAATGCGTCGGAAACGTGTCGTATATTATAAGCACAGCGTATCGTGATGTAATACGAAAAAACCGGGTATGGCTCATAGTAACCACCCCCGGTGTTAGAGCCAAGAAAAATGAAATGATTCCTTATAATACGGGTTTTCGGGCGATGACCATAACTTCCATTTCATCGAGGTCGAGAGGGCGTTTTCCCCAGTTGCCGGCGGTGCCGTTACGCTTAGTTGATATGCAGGATGCTGGTGATTCTGGTAGTATAGATAGGCTATGAGCGAAATATGCGGTTTAGGTATCGATGAGTACTGTGCTGAGGCAAAAGAGTTTCACGGCGGAAATCTTGCTCCCGGGTTAATAATAGCCGGCTTTATGGTAGACCTCGCCTGCCGGAATCTGCCGGAGAATACACTCTTCGAAGTGATATGCGAAACGGCAGAATGTATTCCGGATGCCGTTCAACTCCTGACTCCCTGCACCACCGGAAATCAGTGGATGCATATCCTGGATGTCGGTCGTTATGCTATGTCATTCTATGACAAATACTCAGGAGAAGGAGTGAGAGTACACCTTGACGTATCTAAACTGGAAAAATGGCCGGCAATAAATGAATGGTTCTTCAGGCTGAAGACAAAAAAAGAACAGGACACGCAGGAACTGCTCAACCAGACTATAGAAGCCGGTACTGGTATACTGAATATAGCAAAAGTAAAAATAGCCCCCGAATTCCTGGTAAGGAAGAAAAAGAAATCTGTCGAGATATGTCCGATATGCAATGAAGCATTTCCATCCGACGAAGGGTCACTTTGTCCTGCCTGCCGAGATGGCTGCCTGCCCTATGTCACTGAAAACGAACAGAAAAACACGGTTTAATGCAGTTATCCGGTATAAAGGGTATTCAGGGTAATGCAGAAATAAACCGGATTATTCCCGAGTTTACCGGACGATTCTCCAGGCGTGACTGTATATATTCATTCTGGTATCGCGCACGAATCCAAGGAGTGTAACCCCGGCTTTTTCAGCTATTTCAACACTGAGATCGGTAGGGCTTTTCCTGGCAATAAGCACCGGTACTTTTCTTAAAGCAACCTTATTCATTATATCCGATGGTACTCTGCCACTTGTTAATAGAAAGTAATTATCGGTCGTTATGCCGTCCATGAAGCACTGGCCGAACACCTTGTCTATAGCATTATGCCTGCCGATATCCTCATGGAATATCAGGATTTTTTCAGCGTCGCACAGGGCAGCGCTATGAACACCGCCGGTCTTTCTGAAATCTCTGGAATATCTGTCGAACTCATCCATCAAAGAAAAAACACGGTCGGCAGGAATAGTAACCTGAGATTGGATTCGTTTTACGATATTCGAGGTATCGCTGCTTCTGCCACCGCTGGAAGTCAACTTTAGCTTCGCCCCCGCATCGATTTTATGGGAGGTATATAACCATACTTTTCCGGATTTGTCTGCTTTGATATCAGTAATATCTTCGCGATTTGTTACCAGTCCCTGAGACAGGATAAAACCAACTGCCAAATATTCCAGATCCGACGGCGAACAGGATAAAGAAGCAAACTCAATATCATTTACAAATACTGTCATTGTGAATTCTCTGACAATATTTGTCTCTATACGGGTCAGGTCTTTGCCGTCGATCCGTGATATGAGATATTTCTTTGTAATAGCGACCGATTCTTCTCCCATTTTTTTTCTTTGTATTTTCACTATGTACCTGATATTCCAGCAGGCAACCGTCGCAGGAGTTGTACCGTTACCATCTGATCCGGCTT
>MGML01000033.1 GCA_001796415.1 Chloroflexi bacterium RBG_13_46_14 | reverse complement strand
CCCGTTAGTCTCTATGGCTTTCATCATTGCCCAGCGGGGAACGCCGTCATGCCAGGTAAAGGTGAAGTGGGGTTCCGCGTATTTCAGCAGACCCACCATATGTAAAAAGAGGTAGGTAAGTTCATTACAGGCATCACTGCCGTCACGTTTCATTCCTGCCAGTGTAATGTTCGATATTTTATTCGTCTGGACAGCTTCTCTCATCAATATTTGGGCACACTGTTCGCGGCGCCCGATAAGAGTGATAAAACCCCCGACCAGATCGGCGGCTTTTTCTATCGTTATTTTCCCTTCTTCGATATCTCTCTTGAAATAAGGATAAAGGCACTGGTCCAGCCTGCCGATATAGTCGCCTATCCGTCCGTTTTCCAGTACTTTCGCCAGTTCGACGAACGATACCGTCTGAACGGCTTCATGGAAACTTGACGGCGGATTTTCAGGAACTGTTTCACAGACCCTGGCTATTTCTTCAAGCTCGGCGTGTCTCTCCGTATCCTGTTCTTTTTCCGCCTGTATTCGGACTTCTTTTGCATAATTACGAGCAAAGGCGATAAGCCCCTCGGATACGTTAATTACAGACTGCCAGAACCATATCCTCTCAGGGTCTTCTACTCCCGATTTCTCGGCATTTACCAGCTTTTCCCTGGTTTCCTTGATAATGCCTTTCAGTCCTTTGGCAAATACCTCATCGTAGTAGGTAATACCGTATCCAGGAGGCGCGTAATGATACGGGGACTGTCCCCTCGCCTCGGTTACATCATCCTGCCAGGTGCCGAATACCGAATGGTTCAGTTCTTCTTCAAGATCTCGGTTGGTCTTTCCCTTGAAATACCTGCTGTTCTCAATCAAGGCCCGTTCGTCTTCTTCATCCAGAACGCCGATAACATTGAGACCGCCCATGGTAATCTGGCCTTTATCGGATTCCGGAAGAAGCTCCAGTATCAGATTGGAATCGTAATTAATCATTGCGTATGAACCGCGAAAATACCTGGTAATGCTGCCTATGACCAGCTCGTTTTCGAAAATCGGTGTGGGTATATTTTCCAGAACTTTTTTAACAGCCTTTGAAATGCGAATCTCTATCGGCTGCCCCTCGGTCTCCCGCCATGATTCGGCATAGTAAGTACCCCGTTCGCTGGCAAGACGCGGCGTATCGTTAAGATACCTTTCTTTAAGACCTTTCAGTCGGTCGTTTATATTCAGGTTATCGATCGCGGTCAATAAATTCGTGTTAATTTGATATCCTGTTTTCGCTTCTGTCGTCATACTTTCACCACCTTTTCATCGGTCAATACACTCTACGTTCAATACAGGATCATTTTCCGGTAAGTGACTCGATGATTAATACGGCATGGAATCCGTCGGCCCCGTAACCGTCCGCACCGATTTTCTGAGCGTATTCCTCGGAAACAGGCGCTCCGCCTATCACCACTTTTACGCTGTCTCTGATTCCCGCGTCTTTAAGAGCGTTGATCGTGTCCTCCATATGTGCCATAGTACTGGTGAGAAGGGCTGATAGACCAAGTATCTCGGGTTTCTCTTCTTTCACTGCCGCCACGATGGCTTCCGGTTCTATGTCATTACCAAGGTCTTTGACCGTAAATCCGGCTCCTCTCAACAAGATGGTTACTATGTTCTTTCCAATATCGTGCAGGTCGCCTTTTACGGTGGCTATGAGTATTTTGCCTTTCGATTTAACGCCGCTTCCTTCCAGGTAAGGTTCAAGCATTTCCATTGCCGCTCCCACGGCCTCGGCCGAAGCAAGCATATCCGGAATGAAATATTCTCCTGCTTCAAATTTCTCGCCGACAAGACTCATCCCTTTTGTCAAACCTTCGTTTATTATCTCTTTCACATCTATCTTCAGAGCAAGGGCTTCCTCGACAAGCTCGGTGACGGCCGGCTGCCCTACCAACCCTTCATCCATTCCCTCATCATCCTGGGTCACCCTTCCCTGAATTACGTTTTCTCTTATTTCGTCGATGATATTCTCAGTCATTTAACCCTCCAACTATTAACCGTTCTTTAATCTTGTCAGCAAACCAGGTGTTTTATCGTATATCTTATCGATAAGTTCGTTTCCAATGTGGTTGCGTGGTCGTTGCATTATTTCATCGGTTTTTTCTATAGCCCTGAGTAACGTATCATCGGTCATTTCCTTGCTTTCGAAAGGATACTGGGGTGATATCTCCCCGGTTCTTAAAGCTGTCCTGGCAAACCGGGTAAACAGCTTTGTAGATGACGTCATTACCTTACCCATCTGGTTCATTACGTCGTTTACAGATTCTTCTGTAATCCGGGGTTGGGATGCCAGTCTCTTAATGATACTGATATGGGCATCGTCCAGAACTGCCTGTACCGGGCAAAATGTGCTGGTTCTTTCAAGCAGTCCGAAAGCGTAGTGAAGGTATTGGGGACCCGCAAGTGTTATCACTATCTGAGAAAAGAGTCGCTCAACAGATGACTGTATCCCCGGTACTTTCACATCGGAAACACCGCCCGAAGAATAACACGGAATACCGTAGTACCGTGCCATCTGGACGCAGTCGATATTGAACTGGCTGAATTCAGGAACACCGTATGAATCATGCAAGTCGGTCATATTCGCCCTTCCCGGAACGCTACCGTAAAGCACAGGAGTTCCCTTATTAACCAGCTGAGTCAGTGTTATTCCGGCAAGTATCTCAGCGTTTATCTGGGCGACGATACCGGTTTCGATTATCGGCGCGGTAGAGCCTCCCTGTGGAGCGCTCGATATCACCAGGGGTATACCCCTCTTCGCTATCTCGATTGTTTTCTCAGTAGTGTCATCAACGAACTGCAGCGGACTCTTGATAAGAGATGTAATAATCGAAATTATCGGATTTTCTCTGAATTTTTCTTCACCGCCGGCAATGATATGCACCATATTCACCAGGTTATCGAGCTGATCGAGGTTGGTAAGTCCCGCCATTACATGCTTGGATGTATTGTTCAAAGATATGAAGAATTTATTCACGTCCTTGTTACCATCATTAATATCATCATCCTGAATGTTCACACACCGCAGGAAACCGTCCCAGGAATCAAGGTTCTCGCATAAATGGGCTGCCTTCGCCAGTCTTTCGGTATTTCCTTTTTCAGACCGGAATACAGGCAGTCGAACTTCTTTCGCCGAGTTCTTTTTACTGATAAAAGTCTCTATATCTGCTTCCAGCCAGTTATTCGTCTCGGAACCCGAAGCAAAATATACCATCGGTTTACCGGCGTCCAGTAACAGACAGTTTTCTTCGTTTCTTGCGCCCAGTTTCACCGCTGCCGGGGCGCTCCCGGCGGCATCCATAATTACTTTTTCGGGGATACTCAATGTCCATCTCGGTTTTCCTTCAGATATTACCTGCGTAACTTCAGCCCCGGACGCAGTAAAAATTTCTGTGGCGTCTTTATTGAAACAGGTAATACCCGGCTCTTTAAGGATAGCCATAGAAGCCCGGTGCACCCGTTCTATTTGTTCTTCATTAAGTCGGTTGTACGGTACTACCAGTACGCCTTTACGTGCCACTCTCGTACCTCCTAATCCACAATCCTGCCGCCGCGATAAGCTTGCATATAGGCTCGTGCTGATATCTCTTTACCTGAAAGCAGCTTGATAATACTGATCATGCCCATCATCTTCTTGTCCAAAGGATCCATTATCGCCGCGTCCAGTCCAGCCTGGGATGCCATCAACAGGAAAGCCCTGTTCACCAGTTTCCTGTTAGGAAGACCGTAGGATATATTACTCAGTCCTACCACTGTATTCGTTCCCGGATATCTTCTCTTTATCTCTTTAATAGTATCGAGTGTTACTTTCCCCTGCTGTGCATCGACCGATACGGGGAGTACAAGCGGATCGAAATACACTTTTTCTTCTTTAACACCCATACCGGTAAGAGTGTTCAGCATCGTTTCACAGGCATCGAGACGGTCCTTCACATTATCAGGTATACCCTCACTACCCATAGCCAGGGCAACCAAATCCGCATTTCTCTGTGCTGCGATAGGCCCGATGGTGTTCAGTCTAATCGCTTCAGCCGTGACTGAATTGATCATTACCGTCTTGCCATCATATGCGACAAGACCAGCTTCAATGATTTCAGGATCATCGCTGTCGATGGCAAGCGGTTTTTCCGTGACAGCTTTTACGGTATCGACCAGCCATTTCATCGACTCTATCCCCGATGATTTTTCGCCGCTGCTGTTTCCGGCATTTATATCGATGAAATCGGCTCCTGCGGTATCCTGAGCCTTAGCGAGTTCTGAAATAAAGTCAGCATTCCGGTTAAGGATAGCTTCTCCGACCGCCTTGTTCGAGGTGTTGATTTTCTCTCCAATTACTAACATGATATCAGCCCGTTATTCCCGGTATTTCCGCTCGTATCTTTTTTTCCATATCGCCGGGTAAACGGTAGCCTTCACCTTCCTCTATTTGTTTCACAATCGCTGCGGCTCTTTCCCACGTCATGAGTTTACCCTTTGATTCCCAGTCCTCGCGGCTTTCTCTATCACTCAACAACGGCTGATAGTGCTCGCTGCGCATATATTTGCGGGTATGTTTCGATGTAACGAAATTACCTCCCGGTCCCACCTGACTGATAACATCATATGCCAGAGTATCATCATCGACTCTTATTCCTTCCACGGCTCTCATTACCATTCCGATAATTTCATTATCGATTACGAATTTCTCATAGGCGACCGTCATGGCAAACTCCATGAGTCCGGCGCTGTCATGTATGAAATTAGCACCTGCGAGTCCGCACAGCAGAGTCGTTATAGCCGATTCATAGCCGCTCTGTGAATCCAGAACCTTTGAATCCGTCATTCCGCCTGTAGCGTAAAACGGCAGTTTATAATACTGCGCCATTTGAGCACCAGCAGCATTCAGCAAACCCATTTCGACAGAACCTGCCAGATACCTGAGATCACGCAGATTGGTATTTGTCGCAACCGATCCGAATATCACCGGTGTTCCCGGATTTACTATCTGTGACAGCACGACACCCATGAGTGAATCCACAGTTTGCACTACCAGGTTCCCTGCAAGAGTTACAGGTGACGTCGCTCCGCAAAGCGGTTCCGACGGACAGATTACCGGTATTCCTTTCTTCGCGATTGTTATCAGAAGGTCACCGTAATGACCATCCATTTTCAACGGACTCATAACACAGGCAATCATCGATACCAGCGGACGCTGCCTTAAAGCTTCCGGCGAACCGGCTATCATCTCCGCCATTTTTATAACCTGTTCGACTCCTTCGGCGGTATACACTCCACCCATTATGTGCTTACTTGAATTCGATAAACCGGCAAAGAAGCGATTTACGTCCACCTGTTCAACCGGTAGTTCGCTTGGATAGGTCGGCAGCATGTAAATATGGATATTCTCAAGATGATCGACCAGTTTAGCGATCTTTTTAAGATCCTCAACAGTGGCCAGACGCTTATTTTCCGTATCGGACTCATATACATACAGGGCGGTACCACCGGTACCCGCGTAAACCCTGTTTCCGCCTAATATTACGTCATTGTTATCATCCTGTCCGCATAAACGAACCTCGGAAGGAGCCGTTTCAAGCATTTCCATTACTTTCGATGAAGACATTCGAATCACATTTTCACCTTCACCGTCGGTAGCTCCTGCATCCTTGAAATATTTCAATGCTTCCTTCGAATTCACCTGGAATCCTACTTCCTCGATTACTTTCATTACTGTCTGGTGAATTCGGTCTATATCTTCATTTGGCAGCGGTTTATATGAACCGCCGGCGATTCCT
>MGML01000032.1:6468-6600 GCA_001796415.1 Chloroflexi bacterium RBG_13_46_14 | reverse complement strand
CTTCCTGATGGGGGGTCTTTCCGCTTTTTTCGGGATACTCTGGCTTATCTTCGGCAAAGAACCACCGGTTGACGAGTCACATGAAGAAACCGAGAAGATTCCCATAAAAGAAACGTTATCAAAATTGATCCG
>MGML01000032.1:0-6273 GCA_001796415.1 Chloroflexi bacterium RBG_13_46_14 | reverse complement strand
TTCCCGGAAACTCGTCCTGCTTTTGGGCATTATTACCAATACCATCAGCCTGGGACTGCTGCCCCTCGTCGACGGGTGGGTGGTATGGGCGCTGATGCTGATGTCCGGCATCTTTATGGACGGATTTATGGCGATCAACACCACCATTCTATTGGAAACCGAGGGGGTAGGCTCCAGGTACTCAGGCACAGCTTTAGGAATGATTTTTACGATCGGCCACCTCGGCAGTGTTTTTTCCCCGCCAATCGGTAACAGTTTCGAAAGCATACATCCGGGACTCCCATTCACATTCTGGGCAGTACTCTCCGCCATCGGACTATTTACGCTCGCAATGATCAAGGAAACGGGATGGCGGAAAAAGATGTTCGGAAGTAGACTTCCTACACCGCGATAGTTCTCCTTCAAAGGTCTGACATTCGCACTACCGTAAGTATATAATAGGCGCGTTAAATCCAAGTAAATCAAACAGGAGGTTTGTTATGAGTGCCGAATCCACAGAAGCAAGGCTGGCAAAACTGGAGAAACTGGTAGCAGAACAGCAGAAAAAGATTTCCGATCTTGAAGACATCGAGGCTATCAGGAGGCTTCAGTATGCCTACAACTACTACGTAGAGCATATGCTGGGAGAAGATGTAATCGATTGTTTCGCAGACAGCCCGGATGTAAAATTGAACTGGCTGGAAGGTCAGTGGCTGGGTAAGGAGGGCGTCAGAAAATACTTCGCCCGTGCCGCCAGCGGTAAAAATCCCACCGGATTCTCTCATCAGCTTGCGCCGACAGCCGGACTTATCACACTCAATCCCGACGGGAAAACCGCCCGGGGCAGATGGTATGTATTCGGCGGAGTCTTCACATCCGATGGGGGAAAGGTAGACGGCGGCGCCCTGGTCAGCGGAATCTATGAGATGACGTATTTCAAGGAAGACGGTGTCTGGAAAATTCTCCAGATCTACTGGTTCATACCTTACAGCGCCAGAATCCAGGACGGATGGGGAACTCCGGAAGCACTCGGCGAACGCCTCCTCAATCCTCCGCAAGAAAGGCGTGAAAATACTGAAGGGATACCTTTCCCCGTACCTGATATACCTATCGACCCGAATGACCTGCGGTATGTTTCTGGATTTATTCTCCCGCACCATTTCAAACATCCGGTTACCGGCAAACCGTCTACCGAAAGAAAGCATAACGCCAGGCTGAAACCCTTGAAACTGCATTAGACCCGATATCACCATGTACAAATCGCTCCTTATCCATAGAAGGTGAGGAGCGATTTTTATCTTTACACGACAAACCGGTGGTTTCAACCCGATTATCTCGTGTCCTTTACTTGCTGATTCTACGATAGTAAACTGAAACACAAGCAGGACTTACAGGCGGTGGAGACGTGATTCACCTGAAATCAGTAACAGTACGCGACTGGGATGAAAGTGAAAACAGTCAATTCCCGTTTTCACTCGGTATCATCCAGTCGTTGAAGAGCATGAATTTCGACTCAGCGGTTACATTCTTCGTAGGCGAAAATGGTTCCGGAAAATCGACGGTGCTGGAAGCCCTGGCCTGTGCCATAGGATCGATAACTATAGGCAGTGAAAGCGTCAAGACCGATCCGTCACTTACCTCGATCCGAAGACTATCTCACCATTTCCAGCTTTCATGGTCAAAACGAACCCATAAGGGTTTCTTTCTGCGTGCCGAGGACTTCTTCGGTTATGCGAAAACAATACGCCAGACGCAACAGCAGCTTGAAACAGACCTTGCGCGAATGGAAAAAGAAGCTCGTGGCAGATCCCAACTGGCGGTTGACATGACCCGAGCGCCATTTATGAAGGAACTGTCTGCAATCCAGAGCCGTTACGGAGACGGCCTGGACTCGCAATCGCACGGCGAGAGTTTCCTGACACTTTTTCAGGCTCGGTTGGTACCCAAAGGGCTCTACCTCCTCGATGAACCCGAAGCCGCTCTTTCACCATCCCGGCAGCTCAGTTTCATTGCCGCAGTGAAGTCCATGATAGAGAAAGATTCGCAGTTTATCATCACCACGCATTCACCTATCATCATGGCCTGCCCGGATGCGACAATCCTAAACTTCGACGGCGGTATTATCCGGAAGGCAGAGTACGATGAACTGGAACATGTCAATCTGATGCGTGATTTCCTCAGCAATCCGGATGCTTTCCTTCGTCATCTATAATGGATGGTAAAGACTCACACAAAGAATACTATGGTACCGAATAATATGTATGAAATCACTATCAGAAAAGTCAAGCCGGAAGAAAGAGACACCGTTTTTCATCTGCTCAAAGAATCCGCTGAATGGCTTCTTGAGAAAAACATCAACTACTGGGAAGTATATATTACGCTTCCCCCATACCTTCTCAACTGGATAAACACAGGCTTCGATAATAATGAATTCTACTTTGCAGAGAATACAGACAATGAAATTATCGGGTGTTTCCGGCTCCAGGATGAAGATCCCATGTTCTGGGGTGACCGGCCCGGAAACGCAGGATATGTACACTCCTTCGCCGTATCCAGGAAACTGGCAGGACGGAAGATCGGGCATACAATACTCACTGAGATAGAATCATACTGCCGGCAGAATGGTAAACAAATGCTGCGGCTCGACTGCAGTACCCGTCAACCCAGGCTCAGAGCATATTATGAAGCGTTCGGCTTTAGTTTCGTCGCCGATATACACCTGATGAATGAAGACCTTACCCTCTTTGAGAAACGTATAGCATAAAAAAGCCATCTCTATGCTACCGAGATGGCTTAATTTGTCTAAACAACCCAATTTTTACTCAAGGTAATCCTTGAGTTTGCGGCTGCGCGAAGGATGGCGTAGTTTACGCAGCGCCTTGGCTTCTATCTGGCGGATACGCTCCCTGGTTACATTAAATTCCTGGCCTACTTCCTCAAGAGTACGGCTTCGTCCATCCTCGAGCCCGAATCTGAGCCTGAGTACCCGCTGCTCGCGTGGAGTAAGTGCCATAAGAACTTCCTCTATCTGCTCTTTCAGCAGTTGCTTGGAAGCGGCATCCACCGGTGGCAGGGCATCCCTGTCCTCGATGAAATCGCCCAGATGGCTGTCCTCTTCCTCACCGATGGGCGCTTCGAGAGACACCGGAAGCTGGGCAACCTTGACTATCTCCCTCACCTTTGCCGTCGGCAGGTCCATCCTGGCGCCGATTTCCTTAGCATTCGGCTCTCTGCCGTACTCCTGGGCAAGTCGCCTGCTCACCCTGAGAAGCTTATTGATTGTTTCTATCATATGAACCGGTACGCGGATCGTTCGCGCCTGGTCGGCGATAGCCCGGGTAATAGCCTGACGTATCCACCAGGTGGCATAGGTACTGAACTTGTAGCCGCGATGATGATCGAATTTCTCTACAGCCCTGATAAGTCCGATATTCCCTTCCTGTACAAGATCCAGGAGAGACATACCGCGCCCAATATGTTTCTTGGCTACACTGACTACCAGTCTTAAATTAGCTTCAATTAGATGTTTTTCAGCTTTGGCGGATTCGCGGGAGATGCTGTCAAGATGTTCCTTTATCTGTCTTTCATATCCGAGAAGCGTTTCTATAAAATCGTCATCCGTTACCATGCTTTCGATATTTTCCAGAAGCATATCGTCAGGTATACTGTTCACAACCACTTCCGGAATCAGGGCGCAGTTTAGCGAAAGGTCGATGATCCGCTGCTCGGTTTCCGGAAGGAATTCACCGATCTCACGGGATACGGCCTGAATTAATTGCTGATCGATTACTCCTACTACGCTGTCCTTAAAGACCGGATCGCATAAAGCTTCTTTCAGGTTATTGGTGGACGGTAACTTAAGCTGCTCACGCAGAGCACGGATAATATTCGCGTCCCGCCCGACCTCCTTCAGCATAGTAAGTACAACCTCCACCACTGTAGGAGCTTTACCGTACTTGGTCGTGTGTTCCTGCCTTATTTCTTTTACACGCTTCGAAGCCTCTATCTTCTCCGCCAGAACCCGTTCATCTTTGGCCGTCAGCAGGTCAACCTTGCCGATTTCGTGCAGGTATAGACGCACCGGATCGTCAGCTACTTCCTGCTCTTCTATGCTATCTATCGGTATATCTATATCGATATCTTTTGAAGACTCCAGTTTTTCATTCAGGTCATCCGCCGATATGGACTCTTCATCACTCTCATCAGATGGCGAGAAATTATCCGAAGGATCATAATGTTCCAGGGTCATTTCCTATCTCCTTTACCTCCTTCGCGCCTTGCCCTGATATTGAATATTTCACGCAGATTATCGGTCAATTCAATATCTTTCTCTCCGGGAAACTCGCCGGCCGTTTTTACCGTCTCCCCTTTTCTGGCCAGGCTTCTGAGGTGGTCCTCCTTTAGTCGGAGTACATATTCATTATACCTTTCATTCACTTTTGTTGCCAGTATGTTCTTTGAAGATAGTATATCAAGATAGTCTAGTAAAATTTCATCCAGTTTCTCTTTCAGCGCTTCTTCATCGGGAGACTGTTGCCAGGCTACGAATATCTCCCGGTTCTCGCTGTTTTCTAAGTACTCAGCCGGTACACCAGCGCTTCTTTCTTTGAATTCGGGATGCTTCAGCAGCAATGCCAGGAACTGCTCCTCAATCGGCCTGGACCACAGAATCTGCGGAGAACGGGAGAAACGAACAGGTTGTCCTCTTTTGGATTTAGCGGATACCGGAGTTACTTTTTTTACTCTCAGTGTAGCTTCGATGGTTCGTTCATCAGTCCCGACAAGCCGAGCTAGCTTCTGCACATAATGCGCCCGGCGCACCGGATTAGGAATAGCTACTACATGAGGACCGATGTGTTCTACCGCTTCCTGTTTATCACTCGCACGGGTAAGATCCAGGTCATTTCCAACTACCGTAAAAATAAAGTCCATAACTGGCAAAGCTTTATCAAGTAGGGCATACCACTTGCCGGTATCTTCCCTGATCACATTATCCGGATCCTGGCCTTCCGGCAGTATAACCACTTTTAACTCTATATCCAGACTATTCTCGTAACCGACACATCTGAGCATGGCTTCTTCGCCAGCAGTATCAGCATCGAGGGCCAGTAAAATATTCTTCGTCAGTTTTTTAAGGTCGTTGACCTGTCTTTCTGTAACCGCTGTGCCCATGGATGCAACCACGTTGGTAATACCGTTCTGATGAGCGGTAATGACATCCATGTATCCTTCGACCAAAACTGCCTGGTTCTTCTGCCTTATCGCCTGTGCCGCCAGGTTTATTCCATAGAGCGTGCCGCTTTTATCGAATACCAGCGTCTGGGGTGAGTTCACGTACTTGGGCAGTGAGTCATCGAGAACCCTCGCCCCGAAGCCGGTTATCCGTCCCCGGTTGTCGCAGATCGTAAAAATCAGCCGGTTTCTGAACCTGTCATGTGTTCTACCGTCATCCGATTCCACCAGGAGACCGTCTTCGAGTATCTCCCTTTCGGTGTATTCTCTCTCAAGGTGTTCCTTCAGTCCTTCCCAGCTGTTCAGGGCAAATCCAAGCTGAAAATCAGAGACAGTTTTTTCATTAAGGCCCCGTTTTTCGAGGTATTTCCTCGCGTTCTCGGCCCCCGGAGAATTCAGGAGAAGATTATGAAAATAGAGAGCCGCGGCGCTGTTGATCTGGAATATCCTGTCTTTTTCGTCCTTTCTGGTATCCGGCTGTACCCTTGTCGGCACCTCTATACCCGCCCTTGCGGCAAGATGGCGCAGGGCTTCACCAAAATCCATATTTTCTTTTTTCATTACGAATGACAGGACATCGCCCCCTGTATTACAGGCACCGAAACAGTGCCAGCTCTGTCCTTCCGGGTACACGAAAAAAGAAGGATTCCTTTCACTATGAAACGGACACGGAGCCGAAAAGTTACGTCCGGACTTTTTCAAAGTCACGTACTGGCTGATAACCTCGACAATATCCGTTTTCTGTTTTACGTCGTCGATAATACTCAATTACTGCTTATCCCTGCTCCAGGTCTCTATTATAAGATAAATTAAACCAATTTCAAGTAAAAACTGAACTATTTTCGTTCCGAGTCCGGCTGCACTCATCAATACATCCGTATTACCCCACCACATCTGAAAGAATATCAGTATTATCAGGCCGTTTGTTACCGCCAGGGCTATAGGTATCCATCGTTTGTTTATACGGACCAGGCAGCCGAATATCACGTAGAAACCACCGGCAACGTACATGATAGATGGAGGAGCTTCGCCCTCTTCGGGAACAAGACCCGTTGATAGTAC
>MGML01000031.1:6441-12251 GCA_001796415.1 Chloroflexi bacterium RBG_13_46_14 | reverse complement strand
TAGGCTGCGTCTTCATTTCTTATTAAATGAGCTGCCGCAACAATCATCTGGTCATTGGCGGTAAAGTTCAGGGTAGAATTTTCCTGTGTCATTATCCTATCTCCTCCCATCCTGAATATATCGGATCACTTGGTTTCAGTTTCACCTCAAATCTCTTAAAGTATTCCTCGCCTTTAAACTCTCTCCACAGTTCCATAAACTCATTCCAGTCACGTACACCGTAAATGTATTTCTCCATGAAATTATCGTACTTGTCTTCGGAACTGGTCTCGGCCAGAAATCCCGGCCAGTCACCGGAATAACAGCCGGCAAGATGCATCGGGAAAGCGCCCCACGGCTGCTCGACTACGGCAGCAACCCGGTAGCCCGGGATAATGGTGCGGTTCGGGTCGCGACGGATTACATCGGGATCGACGATTTTCTCTGTGGTTATGATCACGGTACGGCTGGCATTGATTCCCTCGGCGTCTACTCCCAGAGAACCATACCTCTGCGCATTTCCGTTCTCGTCACATCGCTGGACATGGATGATCCCGACATCGGGAACGATTGCCCCGACCGCGCCGATTTTTCCTCCGGTATACGGATCGTCTATTACCTTGATATCAGGATTATACTTAAGCATATCCGAGCCGACCTGGCTGCGCATCGGGAGAAACGAAACGCCCATCTGTCCGGCAAGCAGCGCCTGGGCGATACCGAAGTGAGAATATTCCTGGAAAACCGGGTATTTACCCACTTGCCTGGCTCTGCTCATCAGATAAGATCGTTTCGTATCCTGCTGGTAGTAACCCGTGTAATATTTATCCACCCTTCCTTCTGCGATTAACAGATTGGTGGATATTGTCAGGCAGGACACCAGTTTCAGGTGGTCTATTCGTTGTCGTAATATCTCGGGTATGGCTGCAAAAGGCTCTCCATGCTGCATGCCGCCAATAAAAAGCAGGTCTCCACTCTTGATGTACCTGGAGATCGCCTCCTGCATAGTCATGACTCGATTCATCTGGTCAATGCTCCTTTCGTTATATTATATTTATCCTGGATTAATCGGAAATTACATATATAAGGTTAGTAAATTATATTACATGAACGGCGAAAGTAAAACTTGGGCTGAGATTGAACACCTCAGTCCAGGTTCTTCCATTATTAAAACCTGCTGATTAATTTCGGTATACTACGATTTCTAATCTGTATAAGGGGAGAAGACTAAATATTTAGGGAAATGAGTCTAATAGCTAAGCAGATGTGTTAAATGAATAAATTAAAGAGGAATAAAATTGTGAAAGAATCAAAGAAATTGATGCTAAAAAATGGCTCCCCGACTTGGACTCGAACCAAGAACCTAGCGGTTAACAGCCGCTCGCTCTACCGATTGAGCTATCGGGGAACACCCACAATGAGGATGGTATTTCAACCTTTGATTATTATCGCTTTTCTTGGAGTGTAAGTCAAGATTAGATCTTACCCACAATCCGTCATCAAATAACCTCAAATAAGCGTGACTTTCTTCGTTGATTTTATGAAAATACTCAGGCTCAATTAGCTTCAATAGATGGTGAATTATGGTTACTCACATCACTCACCTGTAAAGATTCCTTGCATATTTTCCCTTCGGTTAATCGGCCTGAGGCGGACTCGCTCTACCATTGAGCTTTCGGGCACAGGACAGCGAAGAAGAAAAAGCGGTAACTCTGACTTTAAAAGCTTTCTTAACTCGTTTAGGTGAATTCCTTAATCATCCTTGATATCCCTTCTTCAAGGGTATACCGGGGACTAAACCCGAATGATTTCGCTTTTGTGATATCCGCGTAGCTATGTACGATGTCACCCTGCCGCGGTTCCCGGTATTCTGGCCGAACATCGGTGCCGATTATGCGGATAATAGTATCCACGAGTTCATTAATGGTTATGCTCTCTCCGCGACTGATATTGAATATTCCTGTCGCATCGTTTTCTGCAGCCAGGATCATCGCTTCAACAACATCAGTTACATACGTGAAGTCTCTCGTCTGCTCTCCGTCACCATATATGATGGGAGGATTACCATCCTGTATTCTCTTGATGAAACTTGGAATAACGGCGGCATACTGAGAATTGGGATCTTGTCGTGGACCGAAGACATTGAAAAACCTGAGACAGATTGTCGGTAATCCGTATGCCGCATGGAATGCCTGGCAGTAATATTCTCCGGCAAGTTTTGTAACTGCATACGGTGATATAGTAGAGGGAAGCATATCTTCCCTTTTAGGAAGTTCGGGATCATCTCCGTATACCGCCGACGAAGAGGTATATACTACCTTCTTCACTTTGTTGCCCCTTGCCGCTAATAGTACCTTGAAAGTCCCGGTTACATTGTTTTCATGGTAAATTTCCGGTTTTTCCACGCTTTGAGGGACACTGCCCAGCGCGGCCAGATGAAAAACGTAATCGGCATCTGAAAAAATTTTATTTAAAGCTAAAAGGTTGGTGATGCTTTCCTGTACAAAACTAATTTTGTTCGAAGATATCAGTCGTTCGATATTATTCATTTTACCGCTGGAAAGGTTGTCAACGACGGTAACGGAATAACCACGTCTTACCAGTTCTTCAGTAAGATGAGACCCGATGAACCCGGCGCCTCCGGTAACAACGGCTTTATTCATGTATCTCCAGTCTGTGATATCATTACTGTAAGAAGGACTCTAATGTAACTCATTATGAATGAGTACCCCATTTGCGTCAAGCATGTCAAAAAAAGAAGAATAAGTTAAGTCATGACATGTACAAAATTTGAGAAACTCTGTGATTATGGCTATCATTAAACAAGGTACTTTCAGCCAGGAGGTGTAAAGTGGACGAGCAACATGGCCAGCCGAAATTCGCCGTACTCATAGACGGGGACAATGCCCAGGCATCATTACTTCCCGAGATACTTACGGAAGTAAGTAAAGCCGGTTTAATCACTATCAAGAGAATCTACGGTGATTGGACAACTACTACCATGAACCAGTGGAAGGAGACGCTTCATCAGAATGCTATCCAGCCTGTCCAGCAGTTTCGAAACACAGTAGGTAAGAACGCTACGGATAGCGCTATGATTATAGATGCAATGGACCTGCTTCATACTAATGATTTGCAGGGATTTTGTATTGTTTCAAGTGACAGTGACTACACGCGTCTGGCGACACGAATAAGAGAGAACGGGCTTTTTGTAATAGGAGTAGGTGATAAAAAAACTCCGGAAGCTTTCGTAAATGCCTGCAACCAGTTCATATATTCGGAAAATTTGAGTAAAGTAACGGTTCCCGGGAAGAAACGAGGGACAAAGAAAGCTGAAGAGCAGGATAGCTCAGATCCTTTACCTCTTCTCATCCAGGGATTCGAAATGGCTGCAAAGGAAGATGAATGGGCTTTCCTTTCGACGATAGGTAACAGTTTAAGACAATTGGACCCTGCGTTTGATCCACGAACATACGGCCATGAGAAGCTGCAATCACTATTAAAACAATACCCTGAAGTGTTTATCCTCACCCATGATAGATCCAAAAAACCACCGGTAGTGAATGTATCTCTCAATCCGAAATATATCGGCAATTAGAAGCGATTTTATTCACGGGAAACCTGTATATTTTGAGTGTGGATGCTGATATAAACCTCTCACGCTGAAAGAGAAGCGAACTGAAGTAACAGGTATTGCTTACATCAAGATATCCGTAGCGAAATTGAAGAGATGGTTTAACTAATAGCCGTTCGAATATAGTATTTCCTGCCTCTATTCGAAAGCTTCGTATTCATGTAAAGGAAAGAAAACATTCAATAGTCTTTACTTTCTATCGATGGCATTGATAAAATGCAGAATCTAAAATGTAATAGTCAATCAGAGTTGCTAATAAATAAAGGACAGGAGGCTTTCATATACCATATGGAGAAACCAGCAAATTGGTCCGAGTTATCATGGGAACAGAAGAGAGAGGTAAGGTTCCAGGCGTGGCGGGATGCTGAGGGAGTGAAGTTTATCAATAACGAAGCCGAGGAATCATACAAGACAAGGGTAGAACGTTTCATCAAGGCTATCAAACTGGAGAAACCTGATCGCGTACCGGTTATGCTTCCGGTGCATTCATATCCGGCGAATTACGGAGGATCAAATTTCCACGGGATGATGTACGACTATGAGAAAATGCGGGAATGCTGGATAAAGTTCATGGATGATTTTGGAGATATGGATACGTTCAGCGGGCCTGGATTGATACCTTCCGGCATTATCTCAGAAGCGATGTGTTCAAAAACTACGCTTCTTCCGGGAATCGGTCTACCTGAGAATTCACCCACCAATCAATTCGTCGAGGGTGAATATATGAGTCCCGATGAATACGATCTCCTGGAAATGGATGAATCCGATTTCAATATCAGGACGATGTTACCCCGTACTACAGGACTTTTCGAATCGTTCAGGAAACTCCCTCCATTGCGTATGCTCCAGGGAACGGCCTGGATTACTGCATTGGCTGATCCTGATATACGTAAGACATTCCAGACGTTGATGGATTTGAGCGATGAGTATAAGAGGTGGACCTCTGCCAACCAGGAAATCAGGAACCTCGTACTGTCACGCGGTTATCCGCCGTTGATGGGCGCCGGACTTATGGCAGGAGCACCGTTCGATTTCCTTGCCGATATGTTGAGGGGTACACGGGGAATCAGCCAGGATATGTTCCGCCGACCACAGAGAATCCATGATTTCATGGAACGTCGGTTGAAAATGAACCAGGCCGCTATTAAGGACTTTCCTATCACGATAAGTCCGATAGCCATGATGCCGCTGCACAAGGGTGACGACATGTTCATGTCCGATAAGCAATTCGATGAATTCTACTGGCCGACGCTTAAGGCTACGTTCCTGGCGATGATAGAAGAAGGAATCGTACCGATGCCGTTTGCTGAGGGAAGGTATACATTACGCCTGAAGCAAATCAATAACACCCCTCCCAGCGGGGTTGTCTGGTACTTCGATCAGACGGATATGGAACTGGCGAAGAAAACGCTGAAGGGTATCTGCTGTCTTGCCGGAAACGTACCAACATCGATGATAATGACCGGCACACCCGATGAAGTGAAGGCGGAGTGTCGTAAATTGATAGAGACCTGTGCTCCGGGCGGAGGTTACATCCTTGCTGCCGGTGCCAGCGTTGAAAAAGGGGATATCAACAACCTGAGAGCTATGATGGAATCTGCGAAAGAATACGGAACATACAAATAGATTAAAGTTGCGAAAAAACTGAAAGGGGACTCGTTTTCGAGTCCCCTTTTGATGCGATTAAGAATCAGAGCTTGTCTATTCCAGGCCTGTCGAAGTGTCTGCCAGAATCACCTCCAGGTTATGCATTTTGAATAAGGGCGTAACAGGCAGGTTTAATAGTCAATACTGGGATGAGTATTACTGCATTTCGTCGAGGATTTCTTTTAGAGTTTTTAGATTTATAACATCCTCAAGATTATAACGCAGAAGTGTATCAAGCGCTTCTAGGTCAGCAGAGTAGAGATACCTGTTCCAGAGCCGAATTGCCTCAAGCCCATCAACACCCTCCGACTCACGACTGATGCCAAGCTGCTTTTCGACACCTTTCAGTCCGCCCCTCAAGTTATTTCTCCAGCACTGGAACATTAAGTCGCAGTGATCATACATCTCGGCAAGATTAATTCCAAGATGCTGATAGATGAAAGGCAGGTCGAAACGAGCTCCGTTATACGTATATATGGTATCTACTCCTTCCAGGGTAGCGAGGACTTCCGAACTGGTGATATCTCTGCCGATGAGCTGGACAGTTTTG
>MGML01000031.1:0-6370 GCA_001796415.1 Chloroflexi bacterium RBG_13_46_14 | reverse complement strand
TTCTATATCTATGAATGCTTCGACAGGTGAATCCAAGACATCTACTCCAGCATCTGTTTTAGTCATTATACAATACGGGGAAGAAGAACATAAGCAGAATTAAGAAAACCGGATTTCTGGTATACTGGAAGTAGGTTATTTACCCATACATTAAGTAGTCAGGTGAGGTGGAACAATGGCTGTAGACGGTACATACAATGTCGAAGTTTCGATGCCGGAAGGGATACGTTCGTTGTCGATAACCTTGAAAACGGAGGGGAATTCTCTTGGAGGGACTATCGACGGGCCGTTGGGTAAACATGATTTCAGCGGTGGAAGCGTGAGAGGAAATGATGTTGCCTGGACGGTGGTGCTGACGCCGGAATCGGTTAATACAGATGAAGATGAAGATTCCGGGGGTGGATTTTTCAAGAAACTCGGTAATTTTATTTCAGATTCTCTTTCTGAATTTATAATGGAGCCGCCCCATCCGGATATCAGGTCAGCGACCGAATTGCAGATTGAATTCTCAGCGGCGATAGCGGGAAACGAGATAGCGGGTGAAATGAAGTTCGGGGATTATGCAACCGGGATTTTTAGAGGAGTCCGCTCCAAGGAATAACCGGTAACACCGGATAAATATCCGGTTTGTATTGGTAAACCCCGTTATTATAGAATA
This sequence comes from Chloroflexi bacterium RBG_13_46_14, assembly GCA_001796415.1. The sequence goes on along the minus strand of MGML01000031.1, from coordinate 5,712 downwards.
ACTAATTAATATGACTGAACAGGCTCATGTGCTGGTAACCACTCCTCATCCGGATGATGCAGAAACTCGTTTTGCCGGTTCGATAGCCAAATGGACTCGTGAAGGGAAAAACGTTGTCTACGTTGTCATAAGCAACGGCGATAAAGGCACCAACGATCCGGCAATAAGCCCTGAAGAATTAGCCGCAACAAGAGAAAAAGAACAACTGGCCGCTGCCGGGATGCTTGGAGTAAAGGAAGTCATATTTCTGAGGTATCCCGACCAGGGACTGGAAAATACTGCCGAGTTGAGACGAGATATCGTTCGCCAGATAAGGATTTTCAAACCTGACATCGTTGTGACTGTCGATCCTCACGGCAGATACATGGATCACAGGGATCACAGGATAGCAGGATACGCGACCGTTGAAGCGGTGTATCCTGCTGCCGGAAGCGCCTATGCTTTTCCCGAATTACTGGATGAAGGACTTAAACCTCACCGCGTCAGGGAAATGCTTTTCAGCGGAAGAATGCAGAATAACTTCTTCGAGGATATAACTGATACCATAGATGTCAAGGTATCCGCTGTAAAATGTCATCTTAGCCAGGTGGGGGACAGACCGGATTTCGGTGAGATGCTGAGAAACATGGCCAGGATGAATGCACGGGATCTAGGATTCGACTATGCGGAAGGGTTCCATCGCGAAGTGATCAGGTGGGAACCCTTTTCTTATTCCATATAGTAAATGAAAGGAACAGGTGTATACGGTTTTTACCGGAATAAGTGCACCGGAAAACGATGTATGAAATATTCAGAACCACCCGAGATGATGATCGATACCACCAAGGAATATACCGCAACCATCGAGACGAAGAAAGGGAATATCATACTTGACCTGTTTGCCAAAGATGTTCCGAAAACAGTGAATAACTTCGTTTTCCTGGCCAGGGAAGGTTACTATGACGGAGTAACGTTTCACCGTATCATCCCGGATTTCATGGCGCAGGGCGGTGATCCTACAGGTACCGGCGCCGGTGGACCCGGTTATACCTTCGAAGATGAATTCACCGGTCACAAGCACGGAACCGGGGCACTTTCAATGGCAAATGCCGGTCCGAATACCAACGGCTCGCAATTCTTCATCACTTATGGTCCACAACCCCACTTGAATAACCGTCATTCCGTCTTTGGTCAGCTTATCAAAGGCATGGATGTTCTGAAACAGATAAGGAACGGCGACGTCATGATTAAGGTGACTATAGAAGAAGCATAATCACCCAAACTAAATAAAATCGGAAAACGGCAATTCCATGTAGTATTTATTGACATCGTTTATTATCCGGCTATATTATGGGGCAACAAATAATGATTAGGGCAGGAGGTGGCACGCATGCCAAAATACTGGTTCGATCATGTACACCTAAGGAGTACAGATACCATAAGGACAGCTGAGTTTTATGAAAAGATGTTCGGAGCGAAGGTAGTCAACAAGATGGAATTCGGCCCAGGAAGAGCGATGATTAGCCTTAACCTGGATGGGACTTCCATACTGATTGCCCCTGCCGAGGAAGGAACAGTCCAGAACGGACTCGACCATTTCGGAATCCAGACTGATGACCTGAAAACCGCGATAGAAGAGTTGAAAGCTCAGGGAGTCACCTTTACACAAGACTACAGGGAAGTCAGTCCAACCTTCAAAATGTCGTTCCTTACCGCTCCTGAGAACGTAAAGATAGAATTGCAGGAAGGTACACTGTAAGAAAGTCCGTACGGTAAGTATGAGATATGAATGAAGTCGTCAGTTCGATTATTGCAATAGTATGCGCTTATCTCCTGGGTTCTCTGCCTTTTGCCTACATAATTACCCGCAAGATTAAAGGCGAGGATATACGGGAAGTCGGTACGCGGAACATGGGAGCGATGAATACCATTTACCGTGTAGGATTTGGCTGGGGATTGCTGGTTTTGTTACTGGATATGGCTAAGGGCGCGCTGGCGATACTGGTGGCCAGGTGGCTCGATACGCCGGAAAATATACAGCTTGTAGCAGCCGGAGTGTCTGTCATAGGGCATATGTTCCCGGTATTTTTAAAATTCAGAGGGGGAAAGGGTGGTGCCACGGTGGTAGGTATTCTCGCCCTTTTAATGCCGAAAGCAATTCCTCTAGCGGTCGGTATATTCATCCTGGCTTTATTGCTTACCCGTTATCCTACATTCAGTTATAGTCTTGCTTTGTTATGCGTACCGTTCGTGGCCTGGCTGGGATACGAATCGGGAAAATGGGTACTATTTTCGGTCATTCTTTTACTGATGGTACTTATTCGATATATGCCAAGGTTACTCGAGATGCGTTCCACCGGTGGTAACTGGAAGAGGGTCTTTATCCGTAAAGGTTTGAAAGACAGGTTCTAAAATTTATATGATCACCATTATCGGGCGATAGCCTTTTCTTTTACCCATCCTGGCATTCTGTGGTTCCACTTCTGTAATTCCCTCAGGACACACAGCCAGGTTCCAGGCATGCAGGCCGTTCGGTGTTTTACCGAAAATCAGGCCGACACTGTTTTCTTTCCGTTCACTGGCGCCTGCTTTGAATAGCAACGCGGCGTCATCACAATCGGCGATGTTTTTGATATACTCGAATTTATCACTGATTCCGACAGCTATTTCGTTTAATACATTTGTTGAAATAGGGGTGTATTCTTTATCAAGGATTAGCACGAGCGGGGTTTTACATGCCCAGGCTACTTTCAGGTAGGTCTTGAATCCCGTAAGCATATTTTCACCTCCCGTATGGTGATATATTACTTATTGTACACCGTTGAATCTCACGAATGTTTCAAGATATACTACGGTGGCAGTAATCTGTCAATATCAGGAGAATATTTAACATAAGGAGTAGTATCATGACAGATAAGTATATTCTTAAAGAGCTTTGTCGCTATACCATAGGCACTTATGCTGACGTTATATACAGGAATGCGTTGCTTCACCCGGATAGTGAGGCTTTTATATATAAATCCAGGCGCATCACTTTCTCCGAATACAATACAAGAGTGAACAGCCTGATAAACTCACTTCGGAAAATGGGAGTCAAGCGAGGTGATGTAATAGGTATTCTATCATTCAACTGTCTTGAGTATGCCGATTTCTTCGGGGCTGCCTGGAAAGGTGGGTATGTTGCTTCGCCGTTTAACTTCCGGCTGCAGGCAAGCGAGCTTGAATACCTGATAAATTACTCGGAAGCTAATACTCTTCTGGTAGGTCCGGAGTTCATTGATACTATTAAATCGCTTAAAGGAAAAATAAACAAAGTAAAGAATTTCATATCGATCGAGGGAACGGCCGGGGATATGGCGAATATCGATGAGCTGCTAGAAAATGAGTCTGGTGAAGAGCCGGATATACAGGTAGATGAGGACGATCCTCTTGCTATCGTCTATACAAGCGGTACGACCGGATTACCCCGCGGGGCGCTGTATACGCAAAGCCGGTTTATGGATAACACCAAAAACCTGGTGATGGAAATGGGCTTGCAGCCCGGTGATAAGCATATCCAGATAATGCCCATGTTTCATATCGGAGGGATACACCACTTCCGGGCGTTTCTTTATATTGCCGGCAGTAACGTGATAATGCACCAGAGGTCGTTCGATCCGGCGGCGACTCTCCAGGCAATTCAGGATGAGAAGGCTACGGATATAGACATCGTGGCTACTCACCTTGTTGCGATGCTTGCCGTGCCTGATAAGGAAAAATACGATATAAGCAGCCTGAGAAGAATGTGGTATGCGGCTTCGCCTATGCCGGTCGAAGTACTGAAAAAAGGTATCGAGACATGGGGTCCGATATTCGCCCAGGGATATGGGCAGACAGAAACCGGACCGGAAATATCGGACCTTACAAGGGAAGACGGCGAAGTTGTGGATAAGTCTCCCGAAGAGCAGATGATACTGGCTTCGGCAGGACGGCCCAGTTATGGGGTACATGTCAGGATAGTCGACCAGGATAATAACGATGTTCCTCCGGGAGAAATGGGGGAGATAATCGTCCAGAGTAAACACCTGATGGTGGAGTACTGGAATAGGCCTGATGATACCAATGAGATACTCGTTGATGGCTGGGTCTATACCGGCGATGTCGGCAACTATGATAACCGGGGTTATATCTACATCGTTGACAGGCGTAAGGATATGATTGTGTCGGGTGGAGAGAATATTTACCCAAGAGAGGTGGAAGAAGTCCTCTACGGCCATCCTGCGGTCAGAGAAGCGGCAGTGATTGGTATACCGGACTCCTACTGGGTTGAAAAGGTTCACGCGGTGGTAAGCCTGAATGAAGGCGCAACCGTTACTGAACAGGAAATTATCAATTTCTGTAAGGATAAACTCGCCAGGTACAAGGCTCCGAAATCGGTCGAGTTCGTTGATGTTATTCCGAAAAATCCTTCGGGAAAGATTCTTAAGAGAGAGTTGAGAGATAAATACTGGGAAGGCTCGGACAGGAAAGTATAAGAGACCCTTGGAATCTACTCGATGTGAGTTGGTAACCTAGACCATCGCCAGCGGTTGAAAAAGCACGAACACGAGAAGTGTAGCGAGAAGAGCGCCACTGACTGTCTGCGTCAATGAATGGCATTCAAGCTCGATTCTCGACCATGCGGTCAAAGGAACAAGAGCGACTGTTCCAGCGGCGACCCAGCCGTACATCATGACCAGTATAGTAGCCGAGGCTGCAACTATAGCGGTATGAAGGCTGATTTTCCACCAGAGGTTGATAAATGCAAATATAAACGCGGTTGATACACCTGTAATGAATCCTGCTACCAGTATATCAGGTGCTCCGAGTACCGCAAGCGTGATGCAGCCTGCGGCAGCACTTAAACACCCAATGACATAGACCCTGGTTCTCTGTTCCCGGGCTGCAATAAAGAAGTCATCGAGTTTTCCCTGCCTGAGCAGGTATATGATTACCAGGAACACCGGTAATATACCGAGTCCCGTCGATATTAAAGCCCATTTTATTGCCTCCGATGTGCTGGCTGCCGACTTGAAGGAGAACAGCACAATGAGGGCAAGACACAGCAGGAAAGGATTCAGAACTTTTGAAGTGAGATTCGCAATCCGCTGCCGCTTCCCCGAAGGCTTATCGAGGGGCTCATGGTCAAAGGTGTTGGAATCAATCATACTATTTTACTTACCTATTTTAACCTATTTATGGAAATATTCATAGTTTCAGGCATTACCTCCGTTACTAATACCTTTGCGTGGAGTTAATCACTTCCCACAACTCCTTTGGTACCTTGATTATTCAGGATAGATTCAATAGAATAAAAAACCACTCGTTATATGGAAGGTTGATTATCGATATACGTAAATAACCCCTTTTCGGAGCGAAAGTATACGGAAATGGATACCAAAGTTATCGTCAATCCTGCCGCGGGAAGCCATTCGGCAACGAAAGAGTGGGGCAGCATTCGTGGCAAAATACAGCAGGCGGGACTTGAGTTCGATGTTGAATTCACTCAGTATCCGGGACATGCAACCGATATAGCACGACAATCCATTGAAAATGGGTATCGCTGTCTGTTGGCAGTTGGCGGGGACGGTACTATCAACGAGGTAGCGAACGGTATCCTGTTTTCTGGAAATTCGGAAAACACCGTCCTCGGAGTCGTGAATGCGGGGACTGCAAATGCTTTCAAGATGTCACTGGGAATAAGTGAAGGAAAAC
>MGML01000030.1 GCA_001796415.1 Chloroflexi bacterium RBG_13_46_14 | reverse complement strand
GGGCTGGGATGTAAAGGACGACAGGTTTGCCGGCAAGCTGGCTTATGAGGAAGGTGAGGTCGGTATATACAAAGGTAAAACCGTTCCCTGGGACGAAATCCTCCAGGAATATTATAAACTCCGTGGGTGGACACCGAGAGGACTGCCGACAAAAGAAAAGCTTACCGAACTGAGGATGGACAATGTGCTTGAGAACGTGGAGTTACCTGCAGAATAAATAGTATATTATTGGTCAAATAAATACAGGGAGAGGTAAAAATCCTCTCCCTTTTTATTGAAGCAAGCTTATTACAGGTGCATTCGGAGTATAAACTCTGATATGATTCGTGAAAACAGAACTATAAAGAGAACGGTGCATTAATGTTCGGCTGGATGGGGAAGATACTGAATATTGACCTCACTACACCAAAAATATCGACGATAGATTTAGGACCATACGCAGAAAAATATCTTGGTGGAAGAGGTGTAGCTTCCCGGTTATACTGGGAAAAGGTTAATCCTGAGACGGGAGCGTTCGATCCTGAAAACCATCTGATTTTCGTTACCGGTCCGCTGGTGGCTACCGGCGCCCAGGGAGCGACCCGCATGGCGGTTGCCGGGAAGTCACCGATGGCATATCCGGAACAGTACTGCTACGGAAATATCGGCGGGTATTTCCCGGCAGAATTGAAGAAGGCCGGATATGATGGACTGGTGCTATCGGGACGTGCTCGAACCCCGGTTTATTTACTGATCGATGATATCCGTGCCGAGATCCTGGACGCTTCTGAATTATGGGGCACCGGGGCGTACAAGACAGGTGACACGCTTCAGCAGATTCACGGTAAGAGGATAAAATTTCTTACTACCGGGCAGGCCGGTGAAAATCGGATCAGGAGTGCCGTGATTTTCGGCTCTCACCAGTCGACTTCGACGGCGGGATTCGGCGCGGTAATGGGCTCGAAAAACCTTAAAGCGATTGTAGTGAGCGGTACCGGAAAACCACAGGTCGCTGATCCCGAAAATTTGAAGGAACTGAACAGGTACACGATCCAGATAAGCAAACGGCTCGACCTTACAATCCCCCCGGACATTACGATGAGCGGTCACGGGCATCTTCTGGAGCGAGTGGGGAAAGGTCAATGCTATCAATGCGGACTGGTCTGTATCAGGAATAAATACCGATACGGGAAACGGGAAGACCTGGAGGACTATAGACGCTGCGAAGCAATGGAATACTATATGCCGTGGAAGTATGGCCGCGAAGACGAAACGGTGGATACCTTCTATAACGCCCCGATACTGGCCAACGACTACTCGATTTGCACCTTCGAACTCCGCAGCATGATAAACTGGCTGCATGACTGCTATCGGACAAATAGCCTGACTGAAGAAGAGACAGGACTACCATTGTCTAAAATTGGCACCGGTGAATTCCTAGAGAAACTGCTTTTTTCGATCACATACAGAGAGGGTCTGGGTAGTTTACTTGCAGAAGGTCTTTTCAGGGCGAGTAAAGAAGTGCCGGAGAAAGCCCGATCGATCCTGAACCCGGGAATACTGCCGGTCGGTGAAAACGATGCCCTTATGCCGCGGTCATCGGTAGTTCATGCTCTACTGGATCCGATGGAGCCACGGATGAGCAGACCGTTATTCCATGCAGGATTTGCCAGAGCGGCGCGAATGACGAACATGATGAATCCGGAAGCAAGTTCAGTCACGGAAGAGGTGTATACCAGGATCGCAGAAGCTTTCTGGGGCAGCGAAGCAGCGGCCGAGGCTGAAAGTTATGAAGGAAAAGCGCTGGCTGCTGTAAAAATTCAAAATCGCGCCTTTCTTGAAGACAGCCTGGGTCTGTGCGATTCCGCCTGGCCGATAGCCTATTCCTTCAGCAAGCCTGACCCGGTTGGTGACCCTGACCTTGAATCAAAGCTGTATCACGCGGTGACCGGTAGAAGCGGCACCGAACTGGACGTGGCTATGGAACGAGTTGCAGATATACAAAGAATGATAATGAAAAGAGAAGGTAGAAAGTTGCCCGAAGACGATTATCCTTACGAGGATAATTTCAAGGAGAAAGAGGATTTACCTGGAAAGGCGCTGGATCGAGATAAATACCTGCAAATGCTGAAAGAATATTACCGCCTGCGTGGATGGGATGAGAATACTGGAGTTCCCATGGATGTCACATTGGAAAAACTGGGCATGGAGGATATGATTCCCGGATAAAAATCCTGCTGAAAAAGGAGGTTACAGGATATGCCATTCAAAGTTAAATGCACCCTGGTATCGTTTACCGGAGATCCAGATAATTTCCCCTGCCATTTCAATTATGAAATAGGCGATGAGTTTACTTATGATGGAGAGAAATTCGAAGGCAGAATATGCAACGGACTTCTGAAGAACATGGCACCGGTGATATGGAATACGGTCTTCTACGGTCGTGGCGATTACGATCGCATGATTTACCTGTATTCGGGTCTCAGTGCCAGGGATCCGGAGATGAAGAAGTATGACGGCGTGGGTTTTCGTCCGTTAAAGAAAGCACCGGAAAGGGCTGATCCAAAGTACCTCGGTGGTATCCCAACTATACCGCCTGAAACCCTGATAAAGAGACAGCGTGGATTTACCTGTGATGATACCAGGACCGGTGCCCGTTTTACCTGCGAACCGGTCGACCTTGCCAGCGGGGGCGATATGCTGACCTATTACAACCGGGCAATGAGTATTTTTGAAAAGGTAAAACAAAAACCGGGTATGACCGCTGATGAGATACTGGAAAAGTTTACCGAGTTCGAACGTGTAGAGGTGTATCCACCGATTTATGATTTAAACGTATCGCTGATGCTGGACGAGATGGCATTGGTGGGATACATTGATATGATTGACGGGAAAGCCTATCCAAAGTAACCTGTTAATAGTATGGATGTATCTATGGATAATACAGAAACATTTGATCCAGGCCTGATAGTCATGTTCGGTTCCGGAGAAGCTGCACCAAGCAGCCATAGAGTATACGACTGGCTGCTGAAGAGAATTCCGAAGCCGGTAAAAGTAGCGATACTGGAAACACCGGCAGGATTTCAGCTGAACTCGGCTATAGTAGCTGAAAAAATAGGAGAATTTTTAACTTATCATCTTCAGAACTATCGCCCGAAAATATCGGTAATACCGGCCCGAAAACGCAATACTCCTTTCAGTCCTGATAATGAAGAAATTGTCGGGCCGATACTCAGGTCAAATGTGATCTTGATGGGACCCGGCAGCCCTACCTATGCATATCGTAATCTCAAAGACACCCTCGCCTGGAATACCATGCTGGCCAAACACAGGCAGGGTGCCGCACTCGTAATGGCAAGCGCCGCCGTGATCGCAGCGGGTAAATACCTTTTACCGATATACGAAATTTATAAAGCCGGTGAAGACCTGCACTGGCGTGAAGGGCTCGATCTTTTTAAACCTTATGGTCTGTCGCTGGTATTTATCTCTCACCTTAATAACCGGGAGGGCGGCGATGAGTTCGATACCCGGTACTGCTATATGGGACAGGAGCGTTTCGATAAATTGTATGCAATACTTCCGTCGGAAGTGAATGTCGCAGGTATCGATGAACATACTGCTCTGATTATCGACCTGACTAACGAACACTGTACAGTGATGGGGAATGGAACGGTTACCTTTATCAGGCAGGGACAGGAAACCCGGTATAAAGACGGAGAGACATTCGATATTGTTGAACTGGGTCCATATAAAAAAATAGAACCATGGATTGGTATTCCACCCGATGTATGGAAACGTGTTTCAACGGCGCGGGAAGAAGAGAGAGAAGCGGCAAGCGAACCGCCACCTGATGAAGTGTTAGCATTAATGCAGGACAGGGAACGAGCGCGCACCGCTGGCAACTGGGATTCAGCCGATTTACTGCGTCAGCAAATACAGGAAACGGGATGGAAGGTCAGCGACACCAAAGACGGTCCGGAACTTGTTCGCCTGGATCGATAAAGTGAGGGAACTACCATGTCAATGAAATCAGGTCAAAAAGATGTCGACGACTACATCGCAGGTTTTCCCGAAGATGCCCGGGTAATACTAACGAAACTGCGAAAAGTAATAAGAGAAGCTGCTCCGGATGCCAGTGAGACCATCAGCTATCAGATGCCTACATTCAAGCTCAACGGAAATCTGGTGCACTTCGCTGCTTTTAAAAAGCACATAGGATTCTATCCGACTCCATCTGCGATTACAGCTTTTGCGAAAGAACTAGCCTCATATAAAACGTCGAAAGGAGCCTTACAATTTCCTTACGATAAACCGATTCCATATGAACTTATAAAGGAAATCACGAAATTCCGTGTAAAGGAAAACTCAGGATAACCTTTGTTTTTCTAAAATGTGATTATATTCCGCAGTGCTTCTCCGCGTTCAACCGACTCTATAGCTTCATTTATGTCGTCGAGTGGATAATAGGCCGTGATAAGTTCGTCCAGTTTCAGTTGACCGGCTTTATACAGATCAACCAGTTTCGGTACATCGACGCTCAACCTGGTAGTTCCCATCGTACTGCTGGTTATCATCCTCTCGCCCCAGAGGAACGGAGGTATAGTGATGGTAGCACCCATACCGGGCAGACCGACGACTACCAGCATCCCTCGCGTCCCGACCATATCGAGACTCTGCTGCACTGCGGCGGCGCTTCCTACCGTGACGAATACATAGTCGGCACCCCTTCCGGAAGTAAGTTCCCTGACCTTCTCAACAGCGTCTCCTTCGCTTCCATTTACGGTATGGGTTGCGCCGAATATCCTGGCAGCTTCAAGCTTGCTGTCCAGCATATCTACCGCGATGATCGGATAGGCACCGGAAAATACAGCTCCCTGTACTGCGTTAAGACCGACTCCGCCGGTACCGACGATGACAGCGCTGCTCAGGGTTTCAACCTTTGCCCGATTTACAACGGCTCCGAAACCGGTAATAACGCCGCAACCTAACAGGGCTGCCCTGTCCATTGGCATATCATCAGTGATCTTTACTACCTGAGATTCATCGACGATAGCATATTCGGCGAAAGTGGCGGTGCCTACCATGTGGCTCAGGTCTTCGCCTTTTTTATTATGCAGCCGGCTTTCGGTCATCAGGGGGAAAGGAGTTTCGCAGAGGTGTGGATTCCCGATTACACACTGACGGCAGCGTCTGCAGGACTTCAGCAGTGAAACAACCACGTGGTCGCCGGGTTTAACCGATGTCACTCCCTCTCCCACTTCATCGATATATCCGGCTGTTTCGTGGCCGGCAACAATCGGCAGCCTGCCGCCGAGTTCACCCCTCAACACATGAATATCGCTGTGGCACACGGCGGTCGCCACGACCCGTACCTTCACTTCACCTTTTTGTGGCGGATCTAGGTCGACTTCCTCCACGATTAACGGTTTGCCATATTCGTAACACACTGCAGCTTTCATTATTGTCCTCCTGAGGCACTTTATTCAGTTTTCGGGATATTATCCTATTCAGCTTCAACCTTCTTGAGTTTAAAGATAAGACCTACATTCGAATCCGGGCACATCGCAAGGGTGGATCCGTCTTCGGTATCCCACGGATGTTTGCCGCCCATGCAGAGGACTCTAAGGGCTGGAGCTATTGAATTATAGGCGCTGGCACAAATCTCCGTCCGGGGTGTATTACCTCCCTTGACAAACCATCGGTCTCCAACCTTATATCCGCGGGGACATTCGTTTTTCATCACCGAATCGACAATTATTTCAACATCGTTAAACCTGGCCATTGTTTACCTCCTGACGATATATCACCGGCCATATTTCCATTTTCCGTAAAGAAGGGTTGCGAGGAGAAGCATTCCTACGGAATTCCATAATATCAAAGGAAACAGGTTCAGTATAATACCATAAATCAGGAACATAACCATACCGGAAAGCATTGCGATATTAAACAAAGCACTGATATCCCTGGCACTTTTGAGCTTAAAAACTCTGATGACTTGGGGGACGATTCCTCCCGCGACAAGCCCAAGATAATCGGCGAATATCATATATTATGAACCCCTTTCTAACTTGGATTAACAATATCATTAAACCGGATGAGCGTACAAATTTTGTTTGCCCGCATTGACAGACACAGGCTATAATGACTTCAATCCATAATAGATCGGAGGCCCATTTAACATGTCCAATAATCCTATTGACGAGATTCTTCATGCGAGGTCGATCGCTATTGTCGGTGCTTCACCGACAGGAAACTGGGGAGGAGGAGGATTTCTTGCAGGTCTGGTTAACTATGATTTCAAAGGTAAAATCTATCCTGTCAATCCGAAATATACGGAAGCTATGGGTCAGAAAGTTTATCCTTCGTTACTGGATGTACCGGACCAGGTGGATTACGTGATATCGTGCGTTTCAGCAAACAGGGTTTTAGAAATTCTGGAACAGGCTGTACGGAAAGAAGCGAAAGCTGCCCATCTCTTTACTGCACGCCTTGCCGAGACGGGCCGGGAAGAAGGTATTGAGACAGAAAGAAAAATCCTGGAACTGTCCAGAAAATCAGGAATGAGGTTGATCGGCCCCAATTGCATGGGTATATACTCACCTGCTGATGGTATTGCGTTTCATGGTGATTTCCCGAAGGAATGCGGCCCGGTGGGATTGGTTTCCCAAAGTGGCATGTTAGCTCGAGAGATAGTTAAGAATTGTCCACTCAGGGGTGTTTATTTCAGCAAGGTATTCAGCTATGGTAATGCCATCGACTTAAATGAAACGGATTTTCTCGATTATCTGGCCAATGACCCGGAAACCAGTGTTATTCTTTGTTATATCGAAGGCACTAAGGACGGTCCCGGATTATTTACGTCTCTAAAACATGCTGCCGCGCGTAAACCGGTCGTTATATTAAAGGGTGGCAGAGGTCAGTCAGGAGAAAGAGCCACGGCTTCACATACCGCTTCATTATCTGGCAGTTTCAGGACATGGGACGCACTTGTTGCCCAGACAGGCGCTGTCATGGCGGATAGTGTGGAAGAACTTATCGATCTGGCGGTAACTTTCCGATTTCTACCTCCCATCAAAGGTAATCGGGTAGGTGTGGCCGGTGGAGCCGGTGGATCCAGTGTGCTGGCCGCCGACGCCTGTGAAAGAGCCGGACTGGAGGTTGTTCCACTCTCGGATGAATTTCGACAAGAATTGAAGGCACATGGTGTCTCTGTATGGGACTGGCTGGGCAATCCGGCTGATCTGTCAATTCGCGAGGATGACAGCTTGTCTGTTGGCCTTGTGCTGGAGATGATGGCCAGAGACCCTGGCTTTGATCTACTGATTGCCATTATGGGAATGCCGGGAGGTCCTCCGGGGATGCCCGGATTATCACCCGACGAGATGATGAAGCAGCAGTATCGGCTTGAGGTGACTCGCTCTAAGCCGTTTCTTGGTGTTGTGGCAGATAAGAGTCTCGGTGTTGATGACGCCGGTGATTTTGAATGGAAAGGCTTGTGCCAGACACGCACATCCCTTAACCGCCTGGGTGTTCCCTCCTACCCCACAATCCAGAGGGCTGCCATGGCTGCCAGGAAGGCATACGAATACTATCAGCGTTTTAACCAATAGTAAGTAACTTGATATTCAGGTAATGCGATAGTTATATATCAAACAATAGGTGTTATCACACCCGCCAGGAATGAAAATGGGTACTGAGTATTTGCTCAGTACCCATTTTGCGCCTACGCGTATTTCAGGTTGTATATGTGATCTAGTACCCCATCTTCTGTTTCATGTCGGTGTCTATCCAGAAGTACTGGAGGTATTCGTCATTGTTAGCGTTCCCGCCACCGCCGACAGCGCCGTAGAAGTTCTGGAACCAGGGCCACCACATTGCGAATGAATGTGATTGGGGCAAAAATATCGGTACTGCCATTTCAAGTTCGTATGGACCTATCTCCTTTAATGTCTTGATTACCAGATCCTCATTTTTCCCAAGGTTCTTGGAGATCGTTTCGTATGCTTCCTTAAGTTTAAGATCGTTAACCCGGCTGTAATTATATATACCTCCCGGAGTCATGGTCATCATATTCTGCGGTTTGACAAGATAATCACTGGCAAAAAATGCTTGTTCGTAGGTACCGCCCATCCATTCACTCATATAGATGGTGAATTCTAGGACGTTAAGCTCCAAATCGATATTTACGGTTGCCAGGTATTCTTTGATTATCGAGAGAAGGTCTGCCTGTCCTCCAGTACAATCTACTTTAAACGTAAACCCATCGGGATAACCTGCTTCAACCAATAGCTCTTTGGCTCTCTCAACATCGTAACCGAACAGGTCCTGGACTATCTGAGACTGCTCATTAAGAGGAGTATATATCGCGCTGAATGTCGGCGCGTTGATATAGGGCCAGGCCAGAAGTTCAGCATGACCACCATAAAAATCATCCAGGAGTTCCTGCTGGTTAATCGCCATGTTTATAGCGTAACGAATCTTGATGTCATTAAAGGGAATGTCAGGATTATCGAGTCGAGGCCAAACTGAGAAGAAAGAGGAACTCTGATGTTCTTTTACTAATAGTTCGGGATTTTCTTTCTTTAGAGACTCGACGGTTTCCCAACCCCCAAGTGTCATATGGACACCGGCTACCATGTCTATCTGCCCGGTTCTGAATGCTGCCTGTTGTGTGGATGAATCGGGAATTATCAATTCTTTCAATCCGTCGGCATAAGGTAGCTGATTTTCTGGATGAAGCGGATCCATCTGCCAGTAATTGGGATTCCTTGTATACGTTAAGGTACTGCTAAAAACATAATCGTCAAGCATATAAGGGCCGGTTCCAATGAACTGCGACCAGCTGGTGAGAGGTTCACCTCCATTCGCTTCAATAGCATCGGGGCAGATTAACCACATATGGTCGCCGACAACAGATGCCATTACACCCTGCCACTCGGGTTTCACTTTTACTTCAACGGTATGCTTGTCAAGCACTGCAGCTGAGAGCGGAGCCTTGCCTGTTGTGGTATAGGCGTTGTAATTGTAAGACTTCGGTGATGAGAATTGCCTGTCAATATTCCATTTGACATCTTCTGCTGTTAACTCTCTACCGTTGGCAGGCGCTTTATCCCACCAGTGAATATCCGGACGGATGTGATAGACGAGGGTTTCATCATCAGGCATTTCCCAGCTTTCGGCGATCTTGCCAGCCAGGGTATTCACAAAACCACCGTACCCGAGTGTCCAGTCATTTTCATTGGTGCCCGCTGGTCCCTTGGTCCAGTCACCACCAAGTAACTCTTCGCCTACCCATGATGGTACAAACATATCTGATTTTGCCGCGTAGTCCCAGTTATTCCAGTCGGAGGTGCGTATTCTGTAATGTATTCCACCGTATTTCGGTTCTTTCGGATCCGCATAACCGGTCTCTACTTTATCTTCATCTGCTTGCTCATCCGTATCTGTTTCCGTTATTATCACTTTGTTGCCATCGGTATCTTCTTCAACCTGGCTACCTGTGGTTTCCTTATCACCGCACGATGCTATCAGCAGCGATACGACCATCAAACAGCTTAATACCAATAATTTGTATTTTTTCACAGTCTTCTTCTCTCCTTAAAGATGATTTACTCCTGAATATTTACGTAATCTTGTTTATGGTTCCTTCTCGTAATCACGCTATTTGCGGTAACTTTATCATCTCATTTCAATATCTCCCTTACGTCGTGAAGCATTCGTTTGTCCTGATAAATTAAGTAATTGAAAAACATGAATTAAGTGAATCGGGTTTGATGACAATATCTGGTGATTACAGGATCCAATTAGAGCCTAATGCTATCACTACCAGTCTCAAATGTCAAATAATGAGATATACCTACAATGATTAAGGTAACCAAACAATGTTAAAGAAGTGGTGGAAAATTATTAGGCAGAAAAGCCCGGGATAACTATCCCAGGCTTTTCAAATATTATTATATTGAGAAGTAATTACTCTCTGAATGCGTTCGATGCGGTAATAAGGGCAGGTAAACCTCCCATCATAAAAGCTATGGCAACGGTTTCTTTGATCTCTTCTTCGGTTACACCGGCAGCCCTGGCGCCACGAGCTATATTAGCCACACCTTCGGCGTGACCGAGTAATGCATCGCCAAACATCATCATCAACGTCTTGGTCTTTGCCGGTAGAGCTCCTTCCGCACCTGTTTGCTGTCTGATAGGACCAACCTGTTTCATTAATTCAGGCATATTCTGCGCTAACGCTTCCTGCCAGTTGAACGGAGTTGAATCAGCCATAATTATAC
>MGML01000029.1:895-6514 GCA_001796415.1 Chloroflexi bacterium RBG_13_46_14 | reverse complement strand
ACCCCGACCAGTAATTTAAGCTTAAAAAAACCTCGTAAGGGAAATAAAAATCTACCTGACATAAAATTTGTGAACAAAACTGTTCACAAAATCACGCCTGAAAATCCCGTCATCGACATCCCCTCTTTCCTCACCTATATCCACAAGACCTATGGCGTTTCCTACCGGTATATCGCCGAAGTACTGGGTATTTCCAGTACCTACCTTTCCTACCTTCGACGCGGATTGCGCCGTCCAACCCCTCAGGTAATACAGCGGCTTTCGAATATAGTGGCGCCGCAGGAATTATTTTCATCCGATATACTAATAATTTCCAACTCTTTTTTCGCAACTAGTATTAAGGGGAATAACATGGTTGCGGGAAAATATACACTGAAAGAAGCGGCCTACCACTTCCTGATAGCAAAACAGGCCGAAGGAAAGAGTGATGCCACCATCAAGTTTTATCGCGAAAACCTTGAAAGAATTTTCTGGTGGTTTAGAACCTATAGCCCGGTTCAATATATCGGTGATGTTGTCGTTCAACAACTGCGTGAATTTTTCGTCTATCTCGCTACAGAAAAGAACCGGTGGGGAATCGGCTCGACATCGTCACGGAAACCGGCGTCCAAGTCGACGATCGATGCCTACTGGCGTACCCTGCAATCTTTCTTTACCTGGCTGGTGAATGAGGAAATTTTAGATCAAAATCAGAATCCGATGAAAAAAATCCCACGACCGAAGGTATCCAGCAAGATTATCAAGGATATCCCTTTAAAAGTGATCAAGGAAGTTCTGGAAAAATGCGGTCATAACTCATTCACACTGGTCAGGAACCGGGCGATTATCATGGTGTTGCTTGATACGGGAGTAAGACTTGGAGCTCTTTCCCGTATTAAACTAAGGGATATCGATCACGAAACCGGATTGATTACCGTTCTGGAAAAAGGTGACAAGTTGAACCTGGTGCACCTTAATGTCACGGCTATGTCTTACCTGAAAGTCTACCTGGAAATACGAAAGGAGTATACCTGCGAGTTTCTCTGGGTCAACCAGGACGGCAGGAGAATGCAGAAATCCGCCATCCAGATCATGATTCGCCGGCTGAAGAAATACGGGGGCGATTACCGCTGGACGCCACACACGTTTCGGAACACCTGGGCTATTAATCTGCTTCGGAACGGTTCCGATGTTTTTAGTTTACAGGTTTTAGGAGGCTGGGTTGACCTTGACATGCCGCGTCGCTACACTCGCGCCATGAATATCGAGGATGCGGTAAGAGCACACAAGAAGGCAAGTCCGGCTGACAGATTGGCAGAGCTATAAATTTTAAATCTGAAAGATTCAAAACTACTAACCGGACTTAATTTTTTTATAAGTCTCAATATTTTTTTAATATCGTCGGTTATCTTTGCTGATGTTTACTGGTCATCTTCTTTTATACAGCATACAATGAAATATATCCTGGATTTTACATATCTTCATGGAGGTGCCCAATTATGCCAAAGAAACGTTCAAAAGAGACGAGTCCGGAATACGGTTCGTTTATAGTAACAATGCTTTATAACGCTATTGGTATCATGAGTGCCAGGGGCGAAAATCCATTTTTTTCGAAACTATTATACCAGTTGGCGAACCATTTACCCTTAATCCCCGAGATACAACAACAGTTACTTGCTATGAACAACCGCGTAAAAGAATTATCTGATTCTGAGTTTGATGAGCAAATTCATCAAATAAAATCAGAATTGGTGAGAATGTGCTTGAACCTTTATGGGGTAATGGAACCTGCAGATTTGAAACAGCAGAGAACAGAGGAACAAAAGGTAGAATACGTATTAGAAATTGCTGGATCGAATCAAGGTATCGATGAGCTTGTCGACAAGATGATACGACTGCTTTTCCAAAGAATCGATGTCTTTGTTAATGGTAGTGAAGAGGAAAAGAAGGAACTGTTTCGTAGTATTGAACATGAATTAATTGAGGATAATCCCGAGCAAGCGATTAAGTACATTAGGTTTACCCTAGAAATTGCTGGCGGAGAGACTCTGATAAATGGAATTAATGAAGCGTTAAATATCTTATATGAGAGATTATTTTCATCACCAGTGTTTTCCGCTGTTATAGAAATAGTGGAGAAACATCACAAAAAAGATAGTCAATATGTTGACTTTGCAGAGGGTTGGAAAAGTTTAGAGCCATTCATCATGGATCGAATTCGAAAAAGAGGTTTAGTAATACCTCGAGTAGATTTACCAGAAAATATTAATACATATGATTATAATGTAGAAAGAATCTTCGCCATGGGATGTGTGTTTTCAGAACTTTACATT
The DNA here is from genome assembly GCA_001796415.1 of Chloroflexi bacterium RBG_13_46_14. The sequence goes on along the minus strand of MGML01000029.1, from coordinate 4,202 downwards.
AGAGCTACTGAAAAACCATTCCAATTTATACTTGACTTCATGGAAGGGAAAATACCTAACTCTATGGTAATTGCAGTGGAGCATGATCTTATAGACGAAATGAGAACATGGAGAACTCAGAAGAGAGGTGGGGATAAAGTAAAAAGTATAGAAGAAACAGATAAAGATTATCTAGAAAACCATGCTGTCAATAAAAATCTTAGCAATCCTTTAAAAGACCTTATAGACAATGAAGAAATGAATGAAATATTCGAGTGTTTATCGGAGGTTGAAAGAGATATTGTATATCTATTAATGGGCGGGTTTACACAAACAAAGATTGCTACAATGTTCAATCGATCTCAATCATGGGTTTCAGGTAAAATGAAAATAATCAGGGAAAAAATAAGAAATCGATTAAGTGAATCAGATAGGGTTTAATTCCCCGCCGCTCTGCGGCGAAATAAGATAAAATAGGAGGATGAGCCGATATATCCACAGAAGTCATAACGTGACCGTTCTGATGTATCATCTGGTCTTTCCGACGAAATACAGAAGGATAGTCATAGATGATGAAGTAGACGAACTGATAAAAGGTATTAGTCTGGAGATAGAGAAGAGGTACGAGATACATTTTGTCGAAATAGGGACCGATAAAGATCATGTTCATTTTCTGGTGCAGGCGGTACCGACGATACCGGTAAGCCGGTTAGTAACGATAATAAAGAGTATAACGGCGAAAGAAGTATTCAGGAGGAAGCCAGGGATAAAGAAGGAGTTGTGGGGGTCAAGTTTGTGGACAAGTGGCTACTATGCATCAACGGTCGGGAAGCACGGGAATGAAGAAGTAATCGGACGATACATAAAAGAGCAAGGACGCGAAGCTGAATACGTACAGTTGCACAAAGATCAATTGAGGCTGCTATGATACCCCGACGCTCTGCGTCGGGGAGAATGTCATTTAGACTAACTTATTAAGTTCTTGTTGGATGAAGTGGCTTGCTTGTTGGTTCTGGCTGGCTGTAATAGCTTACTTGGATTATGCCTGGCATGCAGACTGAACTCAAGAGCTTTCAAATTACTCCTATCCAGTTGGAGAGATTTCTCCAGCAAAGGATAGACCCCAACGATGACCGTTCGAAAGCAGAAATACCTCAAGATTCATCCCTTTTAAGGATGCTGTAGCAAGGATGACGGGAACTGCAAAGGCTGAAGGAATCCAAAATCTTATTATGACTCAAACACAGTGGAAGAAGCTGGTAATTCCATATATGAAATCGAGCCAGATAAACGAGTTTGTAAAAGAAATTACCAAACGGGTTGGTAGTGTTCACTCTGTGGACGATCTCAACAACTGGCTTGGTTTGGCGATGAACATCTGGAACAATACTCCCCAACCGGACCGCGGCGGCAGATCACCTAATGAAATCCAACAAGAGTATGATACTGAACCTAATGCCAAGATCCTCAAAATTTATATTAAGATGTTGTTAGAATCCTTTGTCTCAGTGTTTTGAGATCAAAATACCCTACCTTTGTAGCGTCAACGGATTGCACTTGCTATTTTTTTTCAGCATGATAGAATTAACATACATCGGAAGTCTAGGCATTTATCTATCAACCAGCAAGTGACAGGAATGAATGATGGAATCATTTACTAAAATTGCAGCGGTTTTAGTCATTGCTTATCTTTTGGGATCAATTCCTACTGCACTCATTGTTTCAAAACGGATTTTACATATGGACATCCGCAGTATCGGGAATGGGAACATGGGAGCATGTAATACATTTCACGAAATTGGACCAGTATTCGGTATATTGGTTGCAATCATCGATTATCTAAAAGGGGCAACTTCCGTCTTCATTGCTTATGCACTTGGCTTGAGTTTAGGTTGGCAATTGTTGGCTGGTATTTTTGCGATTCTTGGTCACGATTTCCCCGTTTTCGCTCGTTTTAAAGGCGGTAAAGGGGTTGCTACTTCCCTTGGAACGATGGCGGTTTTGTTTCCTGTACCTGCCTTTATCGGTCTAGCGGTGTACAGCGTAGTATTCCTGTTTACCAGGAAGTCAATTATAGGGTTGGGGATAGGATGTGGGGCCATTGCTCTGACCTTAGGGATTCTTCATCAGTGGGTATTCTTAGAATATGCTATAGCAATTTTTCTATTTATCCCAATAAAATTATTTATAGACAGTCCGCAGCGGAAGACGTTGCTAAGAAGCAGTAAAAATTGACGACAAATTATTTTCGGATCAAACCGAAAAACAATTTTGTAAACGTGAGTGCTTAACTATAATTTTTCTTCTCAGTCTGCGTTTGTCTTTTCCATTGACTCAAAGCATAATTAGCATTTTCAAGAAATTGCTCGAAATCATTCGGCGTTATAGCGATCGGTAATCCTTTATTCTTAGATATTTCCACGTAATTTTTTGTGAGTTTAGTGACAAAATTAACGCTTAATATCAAGTTATTCGTTATCCTGATCGCTTTTATATCAACGAATCCAACTTTGACTGAAAAGGGGCCACCCAGTACGATTCGAATATGATCTTCATATACCTGGTACATGCGAGGGAATACGCACCAAAATATAAAGCCAACAATGAATACCTCAACCAGCATTACAAGACCACCAACATCCTCACCAGATAGCAACAAAGAGACGCTAACAACTAACAAACCCACTGGAACTAAGGAAATAATAAGCTTCAATAGTAATCCGTATTCAGGCTTGTCTTGATATAATAAGAGAGAGTTTAAATAACTCATACAGAGATAATTTTAACACATCTATGTTTAGGTTAGATGGGACAGCGATACGATTAATGTGTAACATTCAGATTTCCCTAATAATGTCGTTCGCGTGCAGAGGGGCAGTTTCTCCCAGGTGTCAGTACAAGCAGAACCAGGGCCAGGCTACTTGCGAACGCGTTTCCAGACAAAACGATACGTGTCTCCGAGATGATATCTCATGTATCCTTTCAAGGTACCCTCATCAACCAAGGTAGCCTCACCATAACCGTGGACCATGTCAAGTTCATCGTTACCTTCGAAGGAGAAGATCAGTCGTATGCCACCATCGGAGAGCATCTCAAGCTGTCCATCGATAACTCCGGTCTGGGCACCGAACGCATAGTCACCGCTAATGTCATTGTGTGACTTCCGCGTTTTCAGTACCACATGAGGGTCCTGGGTCAGTTCAAGGTAATCATCGTCGAGGTCCGGCGTCTCAGTCACGAGCCATTTCCCCTGAATGTGCTGTATTGGCAGGTTCGGATCAATCTTCCTGTTGTTCATTGGCTTTCCTTATGGCAGCGTTGCTGACTA
>MGML01000029.1:778-857 GCA_001796415.1 Chloroflexi bacterium RBG_13_46_14 | reverse complement strand
AGTGTGCTGATAATTTCTTCCTTGGGCTTCCCGCGCAGCTTGAAGATAAGAAAGGGGTCTTCATCGAACCGTTCTGCCA
>MGML01000029.1:0-747 GCA_001796415.1 Chloroflexi bacterium RBG_13_46_14 | reverse complement strand
GGGATTAGCCCAGTCCGGGCAAGAACAATCTGTGGACAAATCCTTTATTGAAGCAGGGAAAAGCGATATCCCGGCCTTGCCAAATACCTCCTCGATGTTCTGGGGCATTTCGCCGGAGAGTAACCGGGCGGCGAATACAGCCTGTGATGCCATGGCATCGGTTACCTTGTCCCAGTCTTGTTCAGAAAGAGGTTTCAGTTTGATTTCGACTGAATACGGCTTAGCCCGGCTTCCTTGTACCCTGGCAGTGACGATTCCTTTCTCGATGTCGATGGAGACCACCTGACCTTGGCGAGCGTAGGAACGGCCTCGGTCAAGCCTAGCCCCCATGCCGAAAGACTCCAGTACTCCTATCCAGCGTTTGGACCACCAGGTCTCGCCAATCCGTCCACGCTGACTCTTGGTTTTAAGACCGTTTTTCACCTGCCTGGGCCGGGTCGGCTCGTAGAAATAATCCCAATCGTTGTATCTACTCATACTATTCGCCCCCAACTGTTTCATGACTTAATGCAAATACCTGCTTAAGCTGTTCGGTGGACATTTTGGTGAGCCAGCCTTCTCCGGTACCGATGATACTTTCCGCAAGCTCCTTCTTTTGCTCGATCATTTGGTCGATGCGCTCTTCCAGGGTACCAATACAAACGAACTTGTGTACCTGGACGTTCCTCTTCTGCCCGATGCGAAAAACCCGGTCGGTAGCCTGGTTTTCCACAGCAGGGTTCCACCATCGGTCAAAATGGAATACGT
>MGML01000028.1:1699-8141 GCA_001796415.1 Chloroflexi bacterium RBG_13_46_14 | reverse complement strand
AGTAATACTTAAAAGGAGAAATGATGAATTTCTTTAAGAAGAAAGAAAAGCAGGCAGTAACAGAACACCAATGCCCTGCCGAGGGATGCACGTATACTACGATAGAATTAGCCAATATGAAGAAGCACATTGAATGGAAACACCCGGAATTATCACAAAAAGGTGAGTCTTCTGCCAAAAGCATCAAATAATTACTTGAATCGACTCTGATTTCCGGTTTTACAGGGTATAAAGTGTTTTGGAAGTAAAGGACAACCATATATGGGGATGCATCTGCACCTGCGACATGACAGTGGAGCCAAGCGATTACCAAAACCGATTCAGGAATATATGAAAAAGAGGTTTATGTTGTCGGAATCATATTTGAAGACACTGAGATCCATTGAATATGAAGGGGTAGTAGGAGAAAAGCAGGTTAGACGCTTTAGTATCTTCAGTATGAGTGAAGCAGATAATAAATCCTCAATGATAAAAACAAAAAATGATCTCGACAAAAATCCTAAAATGATCCTGTTTGAAGGGTATATCGATAAAGCCGGAAAAGCATACGCAGCTGACCGGAGATCACCGAAAACCGGGAAAAAAACGTCAACTTAAAAAACTGAAAATCTTTTAAAAAACGAGAAAGGATAGGAGTAAATCACCGAGCGATGAAAAATATGATACTCATCGAAAACAAACCATATTTGAAGGAGGAAGAAGACGAACCTCCAAGTTGTATTACTCTACAACCTGATAGTCCCTCGCTGGCTGAAGTCGATAGTCGCGGGAAAAGCTTATCTCTGACTGATCGCGACGAATTCTGGAATGACTGGAAATGGCAATTCCGCCACCGTATCACCACAGTAGATGAATTATCGCAGCATGTACCCCTCTCAGATACCGAGAAGACACAACTCAAACTGGTTACTCTAAAATACCCCCTTTCGATTACTCCATATTATTTATCACTGATCAATCCCTTAGATCCAGATGATCCCATAAAGAAACAGGCAATACCTTCATTTGAAGAAATAGCTTTATCAGACATGGGAGAAGAAGACCCTCTGGCTGAACATAAGGATATGGCAGTACCCGGACTTGTACATCGATATCCGGATCGTGTGTTGATGGTCCTGACAAATTTATGCCCGATGTTATGCCGCCATTGCACTCGTAAAAGAGAGTGGCGACATGGTGTATGGGTACGAACACCAGAACAAATCGAAGCGATGTTGGATTATGTACGCAGGCATAAAGAAGTAAGGGACGTCATTCTTTCCGGTGGAGATCCGTTAACCTTGTCTACTCAGCATCTGGAAAAAGTAATATCGAGGCTTAGACAGATCAATCACGTCGAAATAATCCGTATCGGCAGCCGGTTTCCTGTAACCCTGCCGCAACGTATAAATACCGAACTTTGCGACATGTTGTCTGAGTACGGTCCGATATGGCTGAATACCCACTTTAATCATTACCGTGAAATTACTCCGGAATCGGCAGCAGCATGTGATATGTTACTTAGAAGCGGAGTTCCGGTTAATAACCAGTCCGTATTATTGCGAGGGGTTAATGATTCGGTAGAAATTCAGAGAAAACTCTGCCAGGGTCTGTTGAGAATAAAAGTACGACCTTATTATCTATATCAGTGTGACGAGGTACAGGGCACTGAGCATTTGCGTACCCCGGTAGAAACCGGGCTGCAGATTATTGAGGGATTACGCGGTCATACTTCTGGTCTGGCAGTACCGACTTTCGTTATCGATTTACCGGACGGCGGGGGTAAGGTACCTTTACAACCAGCATATATTCTAAAAAGAAATAAGGACGAACTCATATTAAGAAATTATGAAGGTGGTATCTTTCGCTACCGTAATCCTCGGGCGAACGGTCATCGAAGACATTCCGTTAAAACGATGACGCCTGCCATAATTTCAAAGGATAAGAATGAGTCTGTTCGTGTTCCGGTAATTGTAACCAAAGGAGATATGGATGAGAATCGGGTTATCCTGCGATCTTAAAAATGCAGTTCGGCTGGAAACGATGACTGCTGATGATGAACTCGAAGAGTACGATTCAGTCGAAACTGTTGACATAATCAGATCATCTCTGGAAAGTCTGGGCCACACAGTAATAATGCTGGGTGGAGGAAAGGAATTTCTTGCGAAGGTGGTCGATGAAAACGTCGATGTAGTTTTTAACATCGCCGAAGGGAGGGGTACCTACCGGAGCAGGGAAGCACAGGTCCCCGCGGTACTGGAAATGCTGAATATCCCTTATTCTGGGTCTGATCCACAGTGCCTGGCAATATGCCTTGACAAGCCGTTAACCAAGATACTGGTGAATCTTGCCGGTATAAACACTCCCAAATGGAGGGTAGTAAAAACCCAAGATCAACTCAAATCTTCTGACCTGAAGGATTTAAGCTTTCCGGTAATAGTGAAACCAACATATGAAGGTTCGAGCAAGGGTGTGCGTGCGACCTCGTTTGCTATCGACAGTGATAAAGCCCTTGAAGAAATACACCGCCAGATGGTCAATTACCGCCAGCCTGTTATGGTAGAAGAGTTCGTGGATGGCGATGAAGTTACAGTAGGTATTCTTGGGAATTCTCCCCCGGAAGTGCTGGGGATTATGAGAATTTTGCCCAGAGTTAAGACCAGGAATTTCATATATTCACTGGAAGTAAAGAGAGACTGGGAAAGACTGGTAGATTATGAATGCCCGGCTCATCTTGACGAGAAAGTGTTGCTGCGTATCAAAGAAAACAGCTTGAAAATCTTTGAAGCGCTCGGGTGTCGCGACTTTGCCCGGATCGATTTCAGGGTAAGTAAGGACGGTATTCCTTATTTTATCGAGATTAATCCCCTGCCGGGACTTGGAACTTACAGCGATCTGGTGATTATGGCCCAAAAACTAGGCTGGACTCACCAGGGATTGATAACGACCGTATTTAATGCGACACTCAGCAGATATCCGCAGTACGTATGCATATAACCGTTATCTATAATGAACCTGTTTCTTCCTATTATTCCGGAACCGGTGAAGAGAAAGCTGTCAGTGGCGTATTAACTGAAGTTGCAGCAGTAAAAAAGGCTTTACTTGAGTCAGAATATCAGGTTGCCTGTATTCCCCTTTCATTACCATTCGAGGAAGCCAGAGAAATCCTTGGTAAACTGAAAACAGACCTGGTGTTTAATCTTTTCGAGGGTTTTCCAGGATACCCGGATACGGAAGCCGATATCTGCCAGGTTTTGACCGACCTGGGTGTATCATATACCGGTTGCCCCCCGGAGGCCTTACGATTGGCTTTAAACAAAGCTGAAACCAAGTCACTTCTTGAAGCAGGCAGGGTTAATACACCGCATTTTCAGTTACTGACTCCCGGAACTCTCTCTGATTTCTCTCTGGAATTCCCCTGTATTGTTAAACCTAATTCAGAAGATGCCAGTCACGGTATAACGGAAGACAGTGTTGTCCATTCTTTTCAGGAAATGGACAAGCAAATCCAGAGATTAATCAGACAATATAATACAGGAGAAGTACTTGTTGAAGAATATATCGACGGACGTGAATTCAATACCACGGTAACTGGTAACAGCATTAAAAAAGTACTGGCAATATCCGAGATAGAGTTTTCGTTGCCACCCGGATTACCTTCCATTATCACCTACGATGGTAAATGGGAGATTGAAAGTCAGTATTATAAAGGTACGAAGCCGGTTTGTCCAGCTCGGGTAACAGAAAACGAGGAACAGAGGATTATGGAAACGGCTGAACAAGCCTGTACCTTCACCGGGTGTCGTGGATATGCCAGGGTGGATATGCGCATGGACAGACAGGGCAGGATATATGTTCTGGAAGTAAATCCCAATCCGGATATCTCACCGGATTCAGGAGCCGCACTTCAGGCAAAAAGGGTCGGAATGACCTATACTGAATTTATCAGAAGCCTCGTCTTGCTGGCTTTGGAGGGTAACGGCAGTGACGGTTAATATCAGGCCGATGGCAGGTGGAGATAAGGCTGCGATTACACAGATATTGCAGTCAACGAGTGAATTTACTTCAGCAGAAGTTAAGGTTGCCCTGGAACTGATAGACCTTTACCTGAAGTACGGTATCAGTTCCGATTATCATCTTCTCGTCGCCGAGGTTGACAGCATGGCCACTGGTTATATATGTTTCGGGCCGACCCCAATGACCGAAGGAACCTGGGATATATACTGGATGGCAGTTGACCCTCAAAAACAACGTCAGGGAATAGGTCGCAGATTACTGAATGACGCCGAGTTCAGTATATCGAAAGCGCAAGGAAGGCTGATTCTGATTGAAACATCTTCAAAACCGGATTATGAAAGGACGAGGAAGTTCTATGAATCATGTGGTTATGAAATAATCGCGCGTATTCCTGATTTTTATACTCCCGGTGATGATAAACTTGTATTTCAAAAAAGATTAGACTAAAGGCAGAGGTATTAATTTAAGAAATGTTCCGAATTCGACGTGTATATGATGACATCACACCGGCTAATCAGGATGCCATCGCAGAAGTCCTGGCCATTCTGAAAGAGCAGTTTCCGTTGCTGTCCAGGAGAGACTTAAAAAAACTACCGGAACAACTTCGCAATCCGTTAAAATACCAGTTTCGAGCCATTATTTTCGTTGCCGAGGGGGCTAAGGGTAAAATAGATGGGTTTGCCCTGTTGTTCCACGCTCCTTCTCTAAGTTTCTGTTACCTGGATTATCTGTCTGCCGCCAGGCAGATGACAGGCGGAGGTATCGGCGGAGCACTCTATGAGAGAGTTCGCGAAGAAGCGCTTGACATGGAAACTATAGGTCTCTTTTTCGAATGCCTCCCTGATAATCCGAACCTTAGCCGCGACCCCGAGATAAGAAAACAGAACATAGCCCGTCTTCGGTTCTATGAAAGATATGGCGCAACACCGATTATCAATACAGCCTATGAGACTCCCCTTAAACCAGGTGACGATAATCCTCCGTATCTCGTATATGACGACCTGGGACAGGACATTGAGTTATCGAACAGCCAGGCTAAAACAATAATTCGAGCGATTCTAGAACGTAAATACAAGGGTATTGCCCCTAAGGATTATGTTGAAATGGTGGTTGACTCGGTAAAGGACAATCCGGTTCGCCTGAGAAAGCCGAAATACGTTAGAAAGCCGTCTAGTCAAATCCTTAGAAAAACACCGATCGATAAGCGTATCAGGCTGGTTGTAAACGACCGTCACGGAATTCATCACGTCGAGGAAAGAGGGTATGTCGAGTCGCCTGTCAGAATAGATGCCATTATGGGAGAACTTAACAAGGTCGACCTTTTTCAAAGAATACCCGTACGTCACTATTCGGAAAAGAATATTACGGCGGTACATGATTACGGATATGTAGAATACCTTTCTAACGTCTGTTCCAAGCTTGATGAAGGCACGGCGATATATCCGTATGTATTCCCGGTACGTAATCGTACGAAACCTCCCAAGGATCTGCCGATACGTGCCGGATATTACTGCATAGATACTTTCACTCCGCTGACCGGTAACGCCTATCTTGCCGCAAAGCGGGCAGTAGACAGTGCTATAACCGCGGCCAAACAATTACTGCAGGGTTACAGACTCGCTTATGCTTTAATACGACCGCCCGGCCATCATGCCGAACCCGCAACTTTCGGCGGTTTCTGCTATTTTAACTCGGCTGCCATAGCCGCGAATATCCTCAGTAAATACGGTAAGGTAGCGATGCTTGATGTAGATTATCATCACGGAAACGGTCAGCAGGAGATCTTTTATGAGCGTGATGACGTATTGACCATATCCATTCATGGACATCCGAGCTTTGCTTATCCCTATTTCAGCGGATTCAGGAGTGAAAAAGGAAAAGGTATCGGCAGGGGATTCAACGTGAATTATCCTTTACCTGAAATTATAAAGAATGAGAAATATCATCAAACCCTTGAAGAAGCCCTGAAAAGAATAAGAAGATTCAAACCTGCCTTTATCGTGGTTCCGCTGGGGCTGGATACTGCCAGGGAAGATCCTACGGGGACGTGGGCTCTTGAAGCCTACGATTTCGAATCACTAGGTAATGCGATAGGTTCGCTGCGGCGACCGACACTGGTCGTCCAGGAGGGTGGTTATGATACCAGAGTCCTCGGAACGAATGCAATGCATTTTTTTAAAGGACTCTGGTCAGCTGCTTATTCCGAGTAGATATCAGGAAAGTACTCAACTAGATATCTGTTTTACTCTATCAAATGACAGCTTGAAGAATAAAGAGCCGAGCGTCGATAATCTCAGTTCGGTTTTTCAGACTGGTCAGAATACCGTCGATTCCCTCGCAGCGGCCACTACCGAACATCTCCTCGTTCTTGATACAGGAATCACAGTAGAAAAAGTTTATTGCCCGTGTGTTAAAATGAACTATGAGTAAATATACCGAACCGGAA
>MGML01000028.1:1369-1643 GCA_001796415.1 Chloroflexi bacterium RBG_13_46_14 | reverse complement strand
GCCATTCGAAATACGCGGAACTTCAGCCGCGCTGCCGAATATCAGGCTGTTGCTCGATATGTTTCGAAGCCGGTCGATGCCGATTATCCATATCGTTCGCATATATCAAAGAGATGGCGGCAATGTGGACATATACAGGCGGGAAGCGGTCGAAAACGGAGCGCAATGGGTAATCGAAGGAACAAACGGGAATCAACTCGCCCGGGAGTTTTTTACACCTGAAGACATTAGCCTTGATTCATCGCTTCTTCTTTCCGGAGGTATTCAATCTATC
>MGML01000028.1:153-1347 GCA_001796415.1 Chloroflexi bacterium RBG_13_46_14 | reverse complement strand
ACAAACCTCGATGGGGCGCGTTTTATCAAACTCCGCTGGAGGAGCACCTGAAAAAGTTGAATGTTTCTACGCTTATTTTCACAGGATGCAACTATCCGAACTGCCCGCGGACTACGATATATGAAGCGAGTGAAAGAGACTTCCGTATTGTTCTGGTTACCGATGCCATTTCCGGTCTCTATGAGCAGGGTGAAAAAGAGATGAGGAATATAGGTGTTGAACTGACTACTGCTGAGGAACTCGCTGAAAGACTGCGGTCATTTTAACTCTAATCTGTGAAATACCTGTGTCTACAACCAGATTAATATTGAAAAACGTTTCCGGTAAGAGTAACCTGTTGTTATTTATAGCGTTATATAGTATACAGGTGCACCAAAATGAATAAGCGACTGATTCCTATTATTATCTGTATATCTACATTAATATTCGTATTTTCTCTATTAAGTGGTTGTACGTCACAGGACAAACCTGTCCAGGAAAATGTCACACTGCAAGTTCAAACAAAAGATGGTGAAGGTTTTGCCATTTACCTGACGCGTGATGATGTACCATCTTCGCGGATGGAAGTCCTGAGTCATATTGAAATCGCAGAAGAACCGATAATTTCGATCGAGGATATTGTAACCTATGATGCATTGACTCACAGGATGGAATTGACTGCCGATGCATATCAACGTATTTCGCAACTGGAGGTACCCGGCACTGGAAAGTCTTTTCTGGTTTGTCTGAATAAATCACCCGTATACTGGGGGGCATTCTGGGTGATGTATTCTTCATTTTCATTCGATGGAATTACCATGATGAAACCTCTTAACGAAGGATCAAGTGAGACGAAGATTGAGCTTGGATATCCCACTCCTGGATTCTTCAGGGGAACCGATCCCAGGAGTAATCCCGAGATTATGAAATCGTTAAAGGAATCCGGGAAGCTTATCAACGAAATGTCATTCACCCTGATCGATGAATTGCCGCGTTCGATGAAAGGGTATGAACTGTATTCCTGGCAAGAAGATAACGAATGGCAGTTCAAGCTGATAACGGGGACAAATCGCACAAAAACTCTCCAGGAAATTGACGACAATACAGATAAAGTATCCGAATTTGTTGATATCCATGTAGCAGGAGTGGACGCTTTATTAACGCTGCTTCATAAACTGCCTGACGGAGAGTCTGTTTTCTGGGGTGTTGCTCTAA
>MGML01000028.1:0-98 GCA_001796415.1 Chloroflexi bacterium RBG_13_46_14 | reverse complement strand
CAAGAAAGCCCACTTCCCGTAACCTGGGTCATTTTTCAATGCGTGAAATCCTATCCATAAATAGCCGACTAAAAACATAAAAGCGCCGATCGTCAGTA
>MGML01000027.1:7077-8308 GCA_001796415.1 Chloroflexi bacterium RBG_13_46_14 | reverse complement strand
CGGTTATCCCATATTGACCTAATTCATTATCTCTTGCTTTGAATAATATATCTCTTGTCTGGATGATCATCGCCCACAGGGCAAAATCCCTGTCGCTGTCTTTCGCCGCTGCGTCGATATCTCTGGTTTCTGCCATGTAAGCTCCTTCTCGACTGCAAAAACATATACTCTGCTAAGCTTTTTAACGTATAAAATTATAATATAATAAATATACTCAAAAAAACCTTGACATTAGAAAAATATTCCATTATACTCGATGTCGTATACGATATTGTACATTTTATTTACTATCTTGATTATTATTAACATTTAGGCTCGTAAAAATCAAATACAGTACTTTTAACAGTAAAAATATATAGTAGCTAGTCCTGCCGGGGGAAATCCAGGGTGCTGGGATTTAGCAGCTCGTCTCAGCTTAAATACCAACCATACCCCTCCCGTGTCCGGAGCCCTGGGGGTAATCGGGCTTAGCGGCAGGGCTGGCTCGAATACGAAAGGGGGATAAACCATCCCCCTTTTATTTGTATTTTATTAAGCTGATTCTACCTGAATTTGCCAACTTCATGGTAATATAGTATACACAAATCGATTCAAATATCCGGCTGTTTTCGCTTTCTTATGAGACTGATATTTTGCTAGACAGGGTATACTGTGTTAATATTTGTGAAAGAAAAACCACCTGTTGAAGAGGAGTAACTTTGGATCATTTACTTACAGAAGAACAAAGAACAATCAAAGAACTGGTAAGAACCATTGCCGCTGAAAAAATAATTCCGGTAAGGGCTGAATTGGACGAAACCGGTCAGTTTCCCTGGGAGATAATGAAAACACTTGCCGAGACTGATATGTTCCGGATTTTTGTCCCGGAAGAGTACGAAGGTCTGGGCGGAGGATGTCTCGATCTCTGCCTGGTGATAGAAGAATTAAGCCGGGCTTGTGCAGGTATAGCGCTATGTTATGCTGCATCATCCCTCGGGACAATTGCGCTGGTTAAATACGGTTCACATGAACAGAAGCAGAAATACCTGCCAAGCATCGCCAGTGGAGAAAAGCTGGCGGCTCTCAGCATTACGGAAGAATCAGCGGGAAGCGATTTCGGTGATCTGAAAACTACCGCTAAGAAAGTCGACGGCGGTTATCTCCTTAATGGTAACAAGCTATTCGTCAGTAACGGGGGAGAAGCTGAAATCTATTCGGTGCTTGCATTGACAGATAAGACAAAAGGTCCACG
>MGML01000027.1:0-6790 GCA_001796415.1 Chloroflexi bacterium RBG_13_46_14 | reverse complement strand
CGAGCGTCAGCAGGATGATGTGATCATCCTCTTTGAGAACCAGATCTCTGTCATCGACATAGAAACGACCGTTTATATTAAACGTAAAACCGTCCATGAGGTAATCATTCCCCGGTGTAATAACCTCTCCCTCAAGGGCGGGGATTCCACGTCGTAGCGCACCGACAATATCGGTCATTTTCGCTCCATCTTTGAGTTCGAACTTAATTTCCCGTATTCCTGATATGGAATATGGGAGACCGAACATCTCAACGGTATACGTAGCCATTGTAATAATTTTCTCCTCAGAGAATTTGTCTTCAGTGTATATCTTAATTATAACTTAAATCGGTCAGGTATTGCAGGTTTCCCTGCAATACCTGACCGAAAATGTTCATGTTCTCGAGATAATAATCCGCCTGATAATTATCTAGGAGGTCCCATTGGACCCGGCTGCGGCGGATGCAGTTCCTCAGCTATATCATTGAGACCGAGTTCCAGAAGTTTAGCTTTACTAGGTTTGGTAGTAACTCTGTCCCAGTCGAGAGCGCCGAGACACCAGTAGTTCTGGGCTTCAATGTCAGCCCTGACTCCGGCCAGAGGCCCCTCGGTCTGGGGAGGATCACCGTATATCCTGGGATGAACGTATATGTTCAGAGGATTAATTCCTTCACGAAGGTTGAAACAGTGCCTGATATTAGCGATTCTCTCGCCGCATTTTCTCAGTTCCTCAGCGGTCCAGTTCAGACCGGTTACTGCCTGCATGTATTCCAGGGTCCAGTTTCTTCCTCCCGGAGGTCCGAAACCGCCGAACAGGCACATACCAACGGAATTCGTTACATGAGTGCCGAAACTGCCAGGACCGAATCCCTGAGTATGCCGGCCGGGAGTCGCATCCATCTGGTATCGTGCCGCGCCTGTATCTCCGGGACGAGCCAGCTTCGGATCATGCATACCGAGTTCCTGTCCACCGGCATGCACTGCGTATTCTTCCGCGCCTTTACCGATTTTCTCAGCGGCTACTTTCACACCGTCGGCTAGAATATCACCGATTCCTTCTCTTTTGGCTATCTTCTCGGTAAGTTCGACGGTTGCTCTAGGATTACCCCAGGTAAGATCGATACCATCGGTATCCGCCTTGGTAAGGATACCTTTTTCGTATAGTTCCATGGCGAAAGCAACGACGCCTCCACCGGAAATTGTGTCCAGTCCATAATCATTACAGAGATAATTGATCCTGTTCAAAGATTCTGCGTTGGTGTTAAGACAAAGTGTTCCAAATGCCCCTTGAGTTTCATATTCAACCCGGCGGGTACCGGCCGGATATTTAAACTCTCCCTTTCCTTCTTTCAGGATGGACTGGCAGGCAATGGGGCAATGCCAGCAAGGTTCAGCCTTATCGACGTTAGCTATAGCCAGATCACCGCTAAGTCCGGAAGCATCCGGTAGATCGACGACACCGACTCCACCCCAGTTCTTGACCGGAGTATCACCGCTCAGGGCAGATCTTTCTGTCATGGCGGAAGTGCCGTATTTCCTCATACCCTGGGCCATACCCTTTGTCGCTTCAGTATGATCTCGCCTGATCGCCATGGCTTTCTCTCTATCAGCCATGGGGACTTCCATATTACCTCTTACCACTACCGCTTTCAGTTTCTTCGAACCCATTACGGCACCGATACCAGAACGTCCTGCAGCGGCACCTCTCTTCGTAATGACACATGATATTAACGCCATTTTCTCTCCGGAAGGTCCGATACAGGAAACTTCTGTGTCTTTGCCATACTTATCTTTCATAATGGTTTCCATTTCATAGGAACCCTTGCCCCAGAGATCGCTGGCATCCAGCAGTTCCGCTTTACCGTTGTCGATAAACAGGTAAACCGGTTTTTCGGAAATTCCGGTGAAAAATACCGCATCGTATCCGGCAAATTTCAGGTAAGGGCCGAAGTCTCCTCCAGAATTAGCATCTCCCCAGCCACCCGTGATGGGAGATTTTGCCATGACCTGGTATCTCGTTCCGACAATTGCCGGTGTACCGGTAAGCGGTCCGGTAGCAAATCCCAGCATATTATCCGGGCCCAACGGGTCGACGCCTGGTTTCATTCTGTCATACAGGATCCTGGCACCGATTCCATACCCGCCGAGGAAATTCCGGTACAGGCTTTCGTCAGGTGTTTCTTCCCGAAGTTCACCTGTTGAAAGATTCACGAAAAGAATCTTTCCCATATATCCTTTTATCATGTTTTCCTCCTTTTATCTTAGCAACGATGTGAATATTGGAAATATTCTACATTCACTCGAATCTGAATGTCAATTAAACGACTATCGTTATCCGTTGTTCTCCGGTGAAATTGACTCACGCCTAGCTCTTTGTTAAAATAAATTGACTTCCGAACCAGATCCGATAATTCGATATAGATATGAAATTTCGGCAGGGTGAGGTGGATAAGGTGCAGATTAATGTTTCCCAGCAGCTAAAGTCGAATATCGGTACGATACGGAATTACGAATTCGATACTAATGTTGATATCGAGGGCGAAAAGGTAGAATTTACCGGATTTGTCTGTCTGATGAAAACGGACCGCGGTATATTGATGAAAGGAACCTTCGACACAAATATATTTCTTCGATGTGGTCGTTGTCTGAGTAATTTCTCCTATCCCCTTGAAATAAAAATTGAAGAAGAATATTTCCCGATTATGGATGTCAATACCGGTGTAATGCTGCCTGCACCCGAAGAGCCCGGTAGCTTTACGATTGACGACTATAATATAATGGATATATTGGAAGCTATCCGCCAGTACACATTAATGGCTTTACCGATAAAACCGTTGTGCAGGAAAGATTGTTCAGGTCTGTGTCCGACCTGTGGTGCGAACCTGAATGAGGAAGAATGTGACTGCACGCCTGAAATTGACCCAAGATGGGAAAAGCTGAATACTCTTGTGTTGAAGGATACTGAGTATTCAGCGGATAACTGAAAGGAAGGAATACACGATGCCTCCACAGCCAAAAAGAAAATATGCCAAAGCGCGGCAAGGGAAGCGACGCAGTCACATTGCTGCGTCCGCGCCGACTTTGATTACCTGCCCGCAGTGCCACAGCCCGAAGCTACCTCATCACGTTTGCCCTACCTGCGGTACTTATAACGGCAGAGATGTAACCGAGATAAAGAGTCCAAAGCCCAAATCCAGTTAAGGATAACGGATTGTGCTAAAAACGGTCGTCTGTGACCTCTTTGATATACGATATCCTGTCCTTCAAGGAGGTATGGCTCATATTGGCACGTATGAACTTGTATCCGCTGTATCGAATGCCGGAGGGCTGGGTATTATCGGTTCAGGATTCTACGAACCTGAATGGGTAAGAAATCAAATCCGGATGACGAAACAGCATACAACAAGGCCGTTCGGTGTCAATATACAGATGGCTTCACCCCATGTAAGACAGGTTGCCGATGTCGTTATCGAGGAAGGCGTAGCCATTGTCACCACTGGAGCAGGGAATCCGGAACCCTTTATTGCGGAATTCAAACACGCCGGGATAAAGACGGTACCTGTAGTTAACAGCCCCTCTGCGGCAATACATATGGAGTATGCCGGAGCGGAAGCGATCATAGCCGAAGGAACGGAATCCGGAGGTCATGTAGGCGAGACGACCACGATGGTACTTGTTCCCGAAGTCGTCGACAGCGTTAAGGTTCCGGTTATTGCTGCCGGAGGCATATGTGATGGTCGTGGTATGGCAGCCGCAATGGCTCTCGGAGCCTCCGGCATACAGATGGGTACCCGTTTTGCCTGCAGCAAAGAATGTATAGCTCATCCGGACTATAAACGCAGAATAATGGAAGCGGCCCTTCCGGCTACAGTGGTAACAAGACAAATGTTGGGATATCCCCAGCGGAGTCTGAAAAATGAACTTACAGACAGGGTTATTGAACTGGAAAAAGCCGGCGTATCCATTGAAGAACTGGAAATGTTCGACCGAGGCAGGATGTACCTTGGGTTAATAGAAGGAGACCTTCAAGAAGGTGCCCTGCTGGCAGGACAGATAGCCGGTCGCATCAAAGAAGAAAAATCCGTAAAAGAAATTATCGAAGAAACTGTATCTGAGGCTGAGATGGTCATGTCCAGCCTGAGAAAACTTATTACGGAGGCCTGAATATGACTGAATCAGGAAAAAGAGCCTGGATATTCCCCGGACAGGGTTCACAATCGGTAGGTATGGGTAAAGACCTGTATGACACGTTCGAATCAGCTAAATCAGTCTTCAAGCAGGCTGATGAGTCACTTGGCATGTCGATCTCTGCAATGTGCTTCGAAGGTCCGGAAGAAGAATTGCAACTCACAAAAAATACTCAGCCGGCTTTACTTACGGTGAGCTACGCCTGCTTGAAAGCTATAGAAGAGATAAACGATGGAAGGTTCCCCACACCCGACTATCTGGCAGGTCACAGTCTTGGCGAATATACTGCCCTGGCAGTGGCCAACGTAATGGACTTCCCAACAGCGGTTTATCTTGCCCGTGAAAGAGGCAGGCTTATGCATGAAGCAGGTCAGCAATCACCCGGCGCTATGGCCGCGGTCATGGGGCTTGACGAAGAAGTATTGGCAGCAATATGCCAGGATACTGCAACGGTAATAGCGAACTACAATACACCGGGACAGCTGGTCATCAGCGGTATGAAGGATAATGTCTTGAAAGCAGCGGAACAGGCCAAGGCTGCAGGAGCCAGTCGTGTTGTCCCTCTCAACGTCAGTGGAGCTTTTCACTCGCCCTTGATGAAACCCGCTCAGGAAGGTTTGACCGATATTATCGCCTCGTTTGAATTCCGTGATCCTGATATCCCTGTAATAGCCAACACGACGGCACTACCTCTCACAAGCGGAGACCAGGTGAAAACGGAGCTTATCGACCAGTTATGCAACGGGGTACAGTGGCAGCGTTCGGTCGAATACATGATAAATGACGGAGTGTCAAAGTTCATTGAGATAGGCCCCGGTCGCGTTCTGAGCGGCCTGGTGAAGCGAATTAACAGGGAAGTTACCCTGCAGAATATCGGCAGTGTCGAAGCGATAAACGAATTGTTCCGATAATACGAAACGCAGGATTTTGGAGTATCGATGGATCTGACTGGTAAGGTAGCAATTATCACCGGGAGCACCCGTGGTATAGGCAACGCAATAGCGAACAGACTTGCGGAAGCCGGGGCTATGACGGTTGTTAACGGTGTCAGTGATGCGGCCAGAGTAGAAAATGCAGCCGAGGCTATCAGGAGCACAGGTAAAGACTGCATTGGAGTCCTTGCCGATGTGGGAACAGCGGATGGAGTAAACAATCTGATGGATACTGCTGTTCAGAAATATGGGAAGATAGATATCCTGGTGAATAATGCCGGTATTATTCGCGACCATGGTATTATACGAATGACTGAGGAAGACTGGGATAACGTCATCAGGGTAAACCTGAAGAGCGTGTTCTTATGCTCAAAAGCTGCTCTAAAATACATGTTAAAACAGCGCTCCGGCAGGATAATCAGTATATCGAATATCGTCGGTATATACGGAAATGCCGGACAATCGAATTATTCAGCGTCAAAAGCCGGCATCATTGGTTTTACAAGGACACTGGCAAAAGAAGTCGGTTCCAGAGGAATTACGGTAAATGCGATAGCACCCGGTTTTATCGATACGGATATGACGCGGCAGCTTGAGGAAAAGTGGATAGAATACCTGAAAAGCAGAACTGCGCTGGGTTTCCTTGGAATACCTGAAGATATTGCTGAAGCTGTCGCGTTTCTTGCATCCGATAAAGCCGGCTACATCACCGGTCACATACTCGGTATCAATGGCGGCATGGGAGGGATATAAGCTCATCATATAATTTACGGTAATAATTGACCATTTTAGTCGCTTTTGATAAACTCAATTAAACGTTTTAGCTGTTTTTCAGCTATAAGAAAATATACGGGGATGATGGATGATGGCAGGTGTGAGGAGAAGGGCAAGAACTCTTGCGCTTCAGGCATTATACGAGATAGACTCGTCCGGTCATAAGGTAGATGATGTTACCGGGAGATTATTAGCCGAAGAGGATTTAACCGAGGAGAACAAAGCTTTCGTCCGTGGTATTGTATCGGGCGTTATCGAGAATAAAGAAAAACTGGATCAGAGAATTAGAGAACACGCTCCGGCCTGGCCGATAGACCAATTACCCATTATCGACAGGAATATTCTAAGACTTGCAATCTTTGAGATTTTAATTGATAATAAAGTACCGGTAAAGGTAGCCATTAACGAAGCAGTGGAACTAGCTAAGACTTTTGGAGCTGACCGTTCATCAAAATTTGTTAATGGAGTTCTTGGTTCAATAAGCGCTCTGGTCAGCAGATAAAGAAACAGAAATAAGGGGGAGAAATTGGCAACCGTTCATGAGAGAGTAAAAAAGATTATCGTTGAGCAGTTGGGCGTTGATGAAGAAGAGGTAGTACCCGCAGCTAATTTTGTAGATGATCTAGGGGCTGACTCTCTTGACCTGGTAGAACTGATCATGTCCCTGGAAGAAGAATTCAGTGATTCATCCAAAAAAGTTGAAATTCCGGATGAAGATGCAGAAAAAATAGTATCTGTCCAGGATGCTGTTAATTATATAAAAGACGCCGGCATCCAGGACGAATAGATAATTCGATAGGATAAGTTTTGTTCAAAGCCGTATTCTTCGACTGGTTTAATACTCTGGCGGTCTATCATCCGCCCAGAGAGGAGCTTCAAAGCCAGGCAATTCGAGAATTCGGCTTTAGTATTTCCGC
>MGML01000026.1:5072-5919 GCA_001796415.1 Chloroflexi bacterium RBG_13_46_14 | reverse complement strand
TTAAGATAATGCCATTTTAAGATTTTATCAAACTCTATAGGTATTGAAAGAGCTCAAGGCGCTTACCAATTGTCATTTCGATAGTTTTTTGTTAATATCCAAATTTAGGAAGCCTGAGCACTTTTTTGAAAAAGAGGTATCTATGTGTTTTTCGGCTGAAGCAAGTTTCGCGGGAGGCATAATATTATCCGCAATCGGGACAGCGACACTTACCAAAGTGAAAAAGCCGCAACAAAAGCTATTTGCAGGAATACCGGTCTTGTTCGCTGCACAGCAGTTTGCAGAGGGTGTGCTGTGGATGACTTTAAAATCAGGTGAATATGAGCAGCTTCAGAATATTACAACCTATATCTTCTTAATAACGGCGTTGGTTATCTGGCCTATCATGGTACCTTTGTCAGTGTGGTTTATGGAGGAGTCAACAGGGAGGAAGAAAATCCTGGCTGGCTTAATTATAACTGGAGGTATCCTCTCGTTGTTCTACGCTTCCTGCCTGATTTCTTATGATGTCAGCCCACAAATACAGAACTTCCATATCCAATACATCGATAAATTTCCGGTGATTCCTGTGAACATAGCTTTAGTACTCTATCTGGTGTCAACTATTACACCCCTTTTTATTTCTTCCGTCAAGCGGATGTGGCTATTCGGTTTACTAATAACAATATCGTATACTATTTCCAGCATATTCTTTGCGCAATATCTGACATCCGTCTGGTGTTTCTTTGCGGCGCTTATCAGCATCGTGATCTATTGGGTATTGATTAGCCCTGGAACCAGGACAAGGCAAGTACCGGCTCGATCGCAACCGTAAAAAGATCGATGATGCCAATTGCAGCGATAAAAA
>MGML01000026.1:4264-5065 GCA_001796415.1 Chloroflexi bacterium RBG_13_46_14 | reverse complement strand
CCTCTACACTTTCAAAATTATGAGTTTGCCTTTTCGCCAAAACATATGGATAATCAACATGAGGCATATATGAGAGTTGAGAAAGAAAATCCCGGGCAAATGTACGATGATTTCTGGGACTGGTTGCGGACCGGCTTGCATCCTATCTGGGTCATAGCTTTGGTCTTTGGCTATTTGTATTATCTCATGACCACCGAAGAGGCGTAACTAGATCGCAGCCTTCGATACCACATTTTTATTCTGATTTCACGATCATTCGGAAATTCCTAACCTTCTGGGAGTTTTATCCATCCTCATTGTAAATTAGATCATATCTCTCCTAGAAGTAACGTTCTTCATCATTTACAGAAATTGGAGAGTAATTTGGCATAATTTTGTAACTTATTATGCTCCGATTTTATTATTATTTAATTATACGAGTACTAGTATTATTAAGGGTATTTAAAAAATAACATGCGCGTAAAATAATTAGGCACGAAATCTGTTTGACAGGAGGTATCTACATGTTATTCCAAGTTATTCATTCTCATTCCATTGAAACGTGTCCTGCCCAATCACCCGAGGCTGCGAAGCGCTCTGGTGAATGGTGGCAAAGTCTAAAGAAAGCACCGGGTTTGAAAGTCTTATCGGGAACCGTATCCCCGCTGGACCACACTTTCTATATCTCTATTGAAGCTGACGACTATGCCACTTTAGCACGCGCTTTGGGCCCACTTGTGGGTATCGGAAACGGACATGTTATTCCTGTTCTAACATTGGACCAGTCGTTCCCCATGGCTGAAACCGGCGCATTCAGGGCAT
>MGML01000026.1:2536-4254 GCA_001796415.1 Chloroflexi bacterium RBG_13_46_14 | reverse complement strand
GTTAATACCCAGGCAAGTCCGTACCACGGGCTGTCACATTATCGGGGTGATTTTGTGTTTGGAAGTGCTATTCTAAATCACGTGACGCTTTGAAAACGTTTATTCTGATGTTAAAATTTATGACCGTTAGACGAATGTCGACATTTCGGAATATATGGGCATACCTATATTTTTAAAAAATACTTTCCAGAGAACACCTTGATTCGACGCCGAATATTAAGTATTAAGCTCCTTGATAAGCTCTTCCATCTTCTCCTGGTTCATACCGACAAATTCTGCGACATTTTTTAGCGTCATTCCCTGGGCAAACTCCAGCTCGCTCTGGGAAATCCGACGACCAATGAAGTTTTCCACAATGGATATAGCACCGGGTTTGACTGCCAGAACTTCTCCGACGGTCGAACTTGCTGTGAAAGCCATGGTTTGACCTCCTTTAATTTGATACATACTGGCGACATTCTTTTAGCAGACTGTCTCTAACCGGCATGAGGAATCGCGTCTTCAATTTACAACCAGGAGCTAAGTAAGTCAATATTATGTTACCTCAGATACAAAGAGAGTTCATATACAGTCAATCTGATTCGACTAAGATTCTTGCTTTTAGCAGCTTAATGATTTACCATAACAACATATTGTTGGCGTCATGGAGGCGTATCCATCAAAAACAATTTGCTATTGATTGGAACAATTGCTATTTTGCTATTCACCGGATTAAGCGGGTGTCAGGGTAAAAACGGCGGTACCACGACTGTATTAGACTCGAGCTGGGATAAGTTTGGCGCGAGTTCAAAAGGGACAACTATAAATGGGGCGAATGGCAACGTCTTGATTGTTTTACCTGGTGGTGCTGTAGATAAAGATGTTACGCTTGGCGTTCGATCCGCCCTCAATCCACCGGTCGATCCTGCATGTATTCCAAATACTGCCTATGAGTTTGGACCGGATGGAATCAACTTTAAACAGCCGGTGCAAGTGATGATCAAGTATTCGCAGGATGATCTTCCTGAGAATGTATCTGAAACAAGTCTTAAAATAGTGCGGTTGGAGCAAGGATCGTGGATTCCGATAAGCGATAGCAAAGTTGATCCGGTGAATCATACGGTGACTTGCACCATACATGGTTTCAGTACATATTCCGTTAAATCATGGTTAGAAGATTATGATCCAACATGGCCGATGAAATTAAGAGGGAGCCACAAATTCGGCGTTATTGAACCTGTTGCATATGCTATCGAGATGCCACAGAATGCCTACTGCCCTGTCACTCCTGGTGGATTTGTCGTATTCAGGGAAATGTATTTTAACGAAAATGGTGATCACATCACGATGGAGCATCCATGGAAAGCAACATTCTGGTGGTACCTCGAGGGAAATATTGGAGTCATCGGTAGTACACGTTCTGAAATTACACCTCCCGGCGCGCTGTACGAGGTAAAAGAAAAAACGTGGTTGTCGTCGACAGATACAGTGTATTTTAAAGCTTTTCCAACTGCCGAGGTCGGTCAAACCGCTAAGCTTAAAGTAAGGATTGAATTCTGGGGAGATATCATCGGAGAATACTCTACCAATATCGAGATTCTTACAGATGTCGAGATTGTCCCAAACGAAATTTCATGCGACCCGGGGGCTGAGGTTAAGTTTGAGTGTCGATTCCCTATCAATATACCTGATGAGTACAGCGCGTTCAATTACGATCGTTTTGAGTTAGATTGGTCAAC
>MGML01000026.1:275-2498 GCA_001796415.1 Chloroflexi bacterium RBG_13_46_14 | reverse complement strand
ATCCTCAAACACAGATCACGAATTACATGATGTTCCGCGGCAATGAGTTTATGACATATAGAGCGGATGCAGATGATGCTAACGGCGGTACTGACACTGTAACCGTCGAAGTAAGTTATTATGAATCAACCTCAGGTGGCAGTCGTAGTATCGGTAAAGCTACCGCCACGATCAATATCAAAGAAAAAGAAACCGTTTTAAAGATATGGTTCAGCACAACGAAAGATCCCACTGCTCCCCATATTACTTCGGTTAAGTCGAGCGGCGACCCTGAACAATTGGTATTTCTCTGGGTTCAGTTTGCACCGGGTGAAACAAAAGATTTCCATGTGTATTCAACACGCCCCGACCCAATGTATCCCAATGGGAAAGAAACTTATGACGGAAAGTGGAGCCAGGACTATTCCGGGGCAACGAAAGGATCGCCGGGAACTCCAAAGTGCATCGAATGGCCGAAGGTTTATTGGCTGCCTGAAGGTACATCCACCTGGGATGTTTATTTCCTCACTTCTGATCCTTTTTCCAAGGGTGAGAAGATAGGCACCGCGAATCTTACAGTAACGAAGTAGGTACGAGTAGCAACCAGAATTTCCCCGAAGGAATTCTAAATCTGTGATCGCGCTAAAAGGATTTTAACAAACGGCATGGATATCCAGATTGTCAAGGCGAACCAACATCATCTAAAAGAATTAGGGAATTTATGGATAGAATTCATGCATTACAGTCAGGACGTTGACCCAGTTTTCACGCCCCAAGATGAAGCGATTCCGATTTTCATAAAAGAATACCTTCGCCCGGCGATAGAAGCGAAGAATAGTCTCGTGCTGGTAGCCTTGGATGAAGGAAACGCTATTGGTTATTCTTATTCACTGATAAATGAAAAGTCAAACCTGGATGATAGAGAAAAGTACGGTTGTATTCATGATCTATTTATCACCGTCACACATCGCCGAAAGGGTATCGGTGCTAAAATGCTTGGGGAAATCTTGAAGTGGTTTCATTCGAGAGATATCCACCGGATTGAATTAGATGTTCTCACGCAAAATCGGGTCGCTTCTTCATTCTGGGAAAAACATGGATTCAAAGACTTCAAGCGTACTTTATACCGTCATATATAGACAGTCATTTTTAATAGGTGGCGATTTGAGGTATCATCGTAATGGAAATACCTCAATTATCACTGCTCAAGCACCGGCATATTTGAAACGACACAAAAGTTCAAACTATTTCCCTCGCTCCACGAGTGTAACCTTAACTTTATCTCCTGCTTGCTTGCCGATTTTGGCACGAATATCTTTCCTGATCCCAATAATATGGCAACTTGTCCCCATTTTTACCAGGCTGCCGTCATAAGGAATTCCATCAAAGGTAGCCGTAACTGGCACGCGTCCCCTACCAAACTCAACTTTGACATCAAAAGGTATTTCAACGTAGGCACCATCGATATCAGAAACCTTCTTTATCTCCGCGGTAAATTTGTAAATTTTACTCATATACTATCCCTGCGATATTACTTTAGGAGTTATCAAAAAAAGCTTTAAAAGTATTCCGTATTCAGGCTTAAAAATGTAGTATATTATCTGAAAAGGTCGATGATTTTAATCCTTCTCCTCCCAGCGAGACTGGTGTTTCTTTTGACGCAGCTTATCAAGACCGCAATTAAGGCACAGTCCGTTATGACAACATATCACCTCACCACATTCAGGGCATCGCCATTTTACCGTTTCCTTTTCCAGGAACTCCTCGATGCCCTTCTTTTTTAGACATTCCAGGTTCTCTATCATGCTCATATGGTAAAAAGTGCGGTAGCGCTTATCGAGAGCTTTTAGCCGACGGCAGGGGAAATCCCGGCAATCATAGCAAAACCGCACGAGTCCTTTCCCCAGCAAGTCGCACTGTTTTTTCATGAAGGTACAGTTCTTGCCGCGAGGCAGGCATCCAGCACAGTACGACTTCCGAAATCCCTTCGTTTTCAGGTCATTTTTCATCGCCAGGTAGCTGATGCATACTCCGCAATTCATCCCACATGGGGCTATAAGTTTTTCTTCCATCGAGTCCATCCTGGATGGTTTTTCTAACTGAGGTAACGTCGTTGTTCCACCCACATCCGGTGGTTTGTTATACCGGAATGAAGTAACAGGAGTAGTTTCCCCGCTTCCGCTGTTTCAAAATACAACCTGGCGTTCTTGATTGAAGCAAAATTGGGCTTGACTTGCATCTCGT
>MGML01000026.1:0-147 GCA_001796415.1 Chloroflexi bacterium RBG_13_46_14 | reverse complement strand
ACAGTTTATTTTAATTTGAGTTTGTTACGACTGCACAAACGTGGGTATCACTGATAAGTTTAAGTTAGGCTTGATTGTTATTTGTAGACAATTAGCTATCGATGTTACTATTACGAGTGTCACTTTGCAATTATTACTTTTTACTGA
>MGML01000025.1:3335-6114 GCA_001796415.1 Chloroflexi bacterium RBG_13_46_14 | reverse complement strand
CTTTTCAGCGAACTTGTTCCACCGGATACACGGGCTTTCGACCCTGAAAACTGCCTGGTATGCGCTACCGGTCCGGTCACCGGATTTTTTGGACTTGCCGGATGCCGCTGGATTATATGCGGTAAATCGCCTTCTCGGACCCCGGAGATGTTTTCTTACGGCAATCTCGGTGGTAAATGGGGCTCCTCGCTTAAATCCGCTGGTTATGACGCATTTGCCGTAACCGGTAAATCCGCTACCCCGGTCTACCTGTATATTCACGATGGAAAAACAGAAATCAAAGACGCTTCTCATGTATGGGGACTGAAAACCTTCGATACACAGGACAAATTGACCACCGAACTCGGTAAAAATGTCAGCGTGCTGACCGTTGGTCCAGCCGCCGAGAACATGGTGGTCTTTGCCACAGCCCTGGCCGACCACGGAGCTTCCGCCTCCGGCGGTATGGGAAGCATAATGGGCTCCAAGAATCTCAAGGCGGTAGTTGTCGCGGGAAATAAACGACCTGAAGCAGCCGACCCCGACACTCTCAAGAAGATATCCGACTACATGAAAAGTATTCGTGCGTCAACTTTTAACGCTCCATCGCCATGGGCGATACCGGGTGTCACGAAACCTGAAAACTGCTACGGCTGCGGAATCGGCTGTTCAAGGCAGTCCTACCGGGCGGATGACGGCAGGCAGTATAAATCCTTCTGCCAGGCAGGAACCATATACGGAATGGAAGCGATGAGATATTACGGCGAACGCACTACTGTACCGCTGCTTGCTACCCGCCTCTGCGATGCCTATGGTCTGGATACCGCGGTAACACAGCCATTGATTTCCTGGCTAGTCGAATGCTTCAGGGAAGGCATTATAACCGAAGAACAAACCGGATTACCCTTCTCACAGGCGGGAAGCGCTGAATTCATCGAGACATTTGTTCGGCGCCTGTCACTCCGCGAAGGATTCGGCGATACCCTGGCAAAGGGAACACTGCGAACTGCGGAAACACTTGGTAAAGCCGCCACGACGCTCGTGCGAAGATATGTCGGCGCCCGAACCAATGAAAGCCGTGACTATGACCCCCGCCCGATACCTACCACCGCTCTATTGCTGGCTACCGAACCGAGGAAACCGGTCAGCCAGCTTCACGGCATCAGCGGTAATACCCTGATATCATGGTGCACCTGGCAGAGAGATAATGCGGAAGGATTCCTGTCTACCGATGACCTGCGAGTCCTGGCGTCCAGGTTCTGGGGTGGAGAAAAGGCTGTCGATTTTTCCACTTATGAAGGCAAAGCGCTTGCCGCTAAAAAAGTACAGGACAGGGCTTACGCCCAGGAAAGTCTGATTCTCTGCGACGTCCACTGGCCGATGCAGGTTACCACTGTAGATGCGCCGGAAGGTCATGTCGGCGATCCATCCATTGAAAGCCGGATATATTCGGCAATTACCGGCAGAGAAACATCCGAAGAGGAACTCTATCTTGCCGGAGAAAGGATACTGAACCTGCAGAGGACTGTTCTTTTACAGCACGGATGGGACGGCAGAAATGACGATATCGTAATGGATTATTACTTCAACGAACCTTTGAAAAAGGGAGATGTGTTTTTCAGTCCGGATGGAATCATGCCCGGACCGGACGGAGAGTTGATATCGAGGCTGGGTCTGACCCTGGACCGTGATGAATATAACAGGATGCTGGACGAGTATTATCAGCTTCGAGGTTGGGACTCTGCCGGCCTGCCGACGGCAGAAAAACTCAATGAACTCGGGTTGTAAGCAGCTACAATATCAGCATCGCGTCACCGAAGCTGTAAAACCGGTATTTATTGTCCACCGCTTCCCTGTAAGCCTTTTTAATGGTTTTGGTACCGGCGAAAGCCGAAACCATCATGATCAGGGTCGAACGCGGCAGGTGGAAGTTTGTGATCATCGCATCCGCAATCCTGAACTGGTATCCAGGTAATATGTAGAGGTCTATCCATCCCTCATAAGGTTTTATCTTACCGTCATTGCTGTTCCGTGCCGCCGCTTCCACTAACCTTACGCTTGTCGTTCCCACACATATTACCCTGCGCCCCTCATTTTTCGCTTTTCTGATTCCTAATGCAGTCCGATCGTCTAATATTCCATACTCGCGATGGATTATATGTTCCTGCGGATCTTCTTCTTTGACAGGACGGAAGGTATCCAGGCCGATATGCAAAGTGGTAAACAGGCACTCTACGCCCCGTTTCTTTATTTCCTGAATCAGTTCCGGTGTAAAGTGCAGACCGGCTGTGGGCGCTGCGGCGCTGCCTTCCGGCTCAGCATACACCGTCTGGTATCTTTCAGGATCATCCAGGTGTGTGTGAATATACGGCGGCAGCGGCACTTCACCCAAATCAGGCAGCAGACTGTTATCTGAAAACCTGATATTTCTCGTCCCGCCTTCATCTGAGCCTACTACTTCTGCCGTTACAATTTTGCCGGTCTCAGTATTTGATATCTCGACCACCGTTCCCGGCCTTACACGCTTTCCCGGTCTTACCAGGGTCTGCCATGTACCATTATCGAGTTTTCTCAGCAGCAGTATCTCGACGCTACCACCGGTATCGATTCGTTTCCCTTTCAACCTTGCCGGAATGACACGGCTGTTATTGAAAACAAGAACATCACCGTCATTGAGATATCCTGTAATATCCCTAAATTTACGGTGTTCAATAGTAACTTCACGCCTGTTTAATACCAGCAGTCGTGACTGATCCCTGGTTTCTATCGGTGTTTGCGCAATCAGTTCGGACGGCAGATG
>MGML01000025.1:555-3273 GCA_001796415.1 Chloroflexi bacterium RBG_13_46_14 | reverse complement strand
GGAGGGTCGACTGGTCGCCTTTTTCTATCACACTCTTCAACTGAGCAACCATTCTCTCTTTCTCCTGGGGAAGTCTGCCTCTTACAGGGAGATAATTCGAGGCATGCATCGAGCTGAAGAAACAATTAGTAAACACGGAATTTTCTATCATT
The DNA here is from genome assembly GCA_001796415.1 of Chloroflexi bacterium RBG_13_46_14. Next base: position 3,121 of record MGML01000025.1, on the reverse strand, counting down.
ATCAGCAGCTCTTTTAATGACTGGAATTCCGATATCGTTTGAAATCTGCCTTCTGCCATTTCTTTCATGATCGGGGCACCATCTATATATAGCAAGGTAAGAGCGCCGACATAATCAGGATCCATCTCATTTAACACCCTGATAGTTTCACTGGCATGCCTTTCGCTTTTTTCAATGCCGCCAAGCCCCAGGATAACCATAACGGAAGCAAGTATCCCTGTCGATTTTACTCTTTTTATGGCTTCAATCATCTCTTCCGACGTTATCCCCTTCTTAACGTCTCTCAGCACTTCGTCATCGCCGCTTTCCAGTCCCATATAGACCATCCCCAGCTTCAACTTTTTCAGTTCTTCAAGTTCTTCCTGTGTTCGCCTTAAAATATCGGTCGCTGTCGCGTAAACAGCTACCCTTTCGACGAAAGGTAATTTTTCGTTTAAGTGTTCAAGCACTATCTTCAGCTTATCGTATGGATATACCAGCGCGTCCGCATCCTGAAGAAATACGCCTTTACCATCCCAGTCACTCGCTATCCAGTAAACGATATCCGGTACGCCCGGTATCCGTATATTATTTTTCACATACATTGCCAGCGCATCGATCTCGGCGATTACTTCTTCAACATCGCGTATCTGCAATTTAGAACCGTAGTACTGGCAAAATGTGCAGGTATTGTTAGAACAACCTGCGGTTAACGGCAGATAATAGCTTCTCGCTTCACTTGGAGGCCTGATGATATCCGGTCTTTCGAACGCCATTTCCTTTCCTTTCATGAATCATTCTAATTAACTTAAGCTTTCAACTCAAGTCTCTGTACATGAAAAAGGCGAGTCCCGATTAACTCGGGACTCGCCTGTCCACCCCCGCTCCCCACATCCACACTATTTATTATACAGGTGGTTTATAATTATCTCTGCGACTTTAATCACTTGAAATTTTTATCCTTCATCGATAGGTTCATCATCTAAATCTTCATCGAAGATCCCTGCAGCAACCGGAACTTTGTTTACTGGAACCTTCTCCAGATCGATTCGATACGAACACATCAAGCATTTCTGGTAAACATCATCGAAGTCCTTTTCAATATACATATCGCTTCCGCATCTCGGACAGGCTTTTAATTTCCATGTCACCATCTCAATCACCTTCCCAACATCCACAGGTAATCTTCAGGTTAAGGTTATTGTATTAGCTGGAAAAGATTATGTATGTGATATAAATCTCATTATGGAAACCTGAGGCTTTAAAGTTAAAAAAAAAGAGCGAAAAATGAGTATATGAACCAAGATGGAAACGTAAAAAATAAGGGGAAATACCCTGGAGGGTATAATCTATTCCTCGACGACAATCTCGAACGGACAGGTTATCGCATTTTGAGGGCAAACAAGCTCGCAATTCCCGCACCACCTCGTACAACCACTGCACTTGTGTGACTCATCGTATCTCGCCTTATTATCAACAATAATTAAAGCTTTACACGAGCATACCGAGACACAAACACCGCATCCGTCACATTTCTGTGTATCTATTTGAGGCATACAGGTATTAATCGTTCTCCTACTTCCTTACACGACAATAATACCTTTCAAGTATTATCTCTGTATGTAACAATTGTCTCAAACGGGTTCTTCGACCATTCCTCTAAGTGCATCTATATCCGTGATCGTAATTTTATGTCTATTCAGCTTTATCAGGCCGTCTTCTTCAAGAGTTTTCAACGATCTTCCGACCACTTCACGGGCACTTCCTGCCATAGCGGCCATTTCCTGTTGAGTTAGTCTTGGTCCATTATCCGGGTCGGCACCTGCGTATTCAAGAAGTATTTTCGCCACCCTCCCGATCACATGTCTGAAAGACAGGTCTTCAACCAGTGTTACCAAATCACGCACCTGCCCGGCCAGTACCTTTATCGTATTATGAACTACTATCGGGTGATCGTGCATAATAACATACAATTCATTTTGTCCCAGTTCGTACAATACTACCTCTCCCATCGCCTGGGCACTTGCCGGAATTAGTCCCTCATCGAATACACCTACATCGTTAAATGTTTCACCCGGTCTAATAATACTGAGTATCTGTTCTTTGCCCTCTATCGATGTTTTAAAAATCTTAACGGCCCCTGAACAAACGACATACAATGCTGTGGCTTTATCGCCTTCGTAAATGATGATATCCCCACGTTCGTAACGCCTCTCGGTCGCAAGTTTTTTTATGGATTGGTGTTCATCCTCACTCAACCCATCAAAATATGGAATGTTACAGACAAATTCTTGAGTATCCATTATAAAACAATCAATTAATAATCGGATAAATTAGCCAGATGTCATATTCTAACACGACTTTACAAATAATACTACATAATACTGCGTTAGTCTAGCGATTATTATTCGTATAGGCTAGACTTGCCGTATAAATGGGGGAAAACGATGATACGTTTGACTTTCTACGGTGGGGTCAATGAAATAGGAGGGAACAAGATACTTCTCGAAGACGCTGATAACAGTCTCTTTCTTGATTTCGGATTTCCCTACAAGCGTCACAAGATGTTCTTTGAAGAATACCTGAA
>MGML01000025.1:0-537 GCA_001796415.1 Chloroflexi bacterium RBG_13_46_14 | reverse complement strand
TTTACTCGATCCGTTGACCATGGAGTTGATTCCGCCAATCGAGGGACTATACCGCGAAGATCTTCAGGAACCACAACTCTGGGATGGTTTCAAAGATAAGCCGTTGTACCGGACTATCGAAAACATCGATGGCGTATTACTTTCGCATGCTCATCTGGACCATTCCGGTCATATTTCCCTTATCAGGGGTGACATCCCGATATATTCCACGGCAACAACCGCTTTCCTGGTGAAAGCCATACAGGACTCGGGGAAATCGGGTCTCGATCAGCAGATATGCTATTACAATCCAAATAAGTATGATATTCCTGCCGGCTGGAGACAGCCATCCTACACTTCAGACAGAACAGAACCCAGTATCCAACGACAATTCCACCTGGGCGATATCGATCCAGCAGGCCTTAACGCTGAATCTATCGATTTCTGGAATAACGGCTTCTGGGAGAAAACACCTCGTCAGAAACAGATGAATTCTAAACCGCTTGAAAATGCTGATATGTCTGGATTCAGTCTGAAATGTTTTCCCGTAGATCATTC
>MGML01000024.1 GCA_001796415.1 Chloroflexi bacterium RBG_13_46_14 | reverse complement strand
CTCCGTAGGTCGTTTTGTTTTTTCATGTCTTAAAGTTTTAAACCTGTTAAATTCTTCAAATTGTTCCAAGAACTTAATATCAATCTTCGCAGGTTTTTTCCCTAATATGTGTAATCCTCTATCTGTAATTTGAAAATATCCTCGACGGGTTGAAATAATCAAACCTGCTTTCTTTAAATATGTACGAGCCCATCCAACACGATTATCGAAAACAGCCTGTTTCCCGCTTGACAAGAGTTCGTTTTGCTCTTGCTCGCTGAGCATAAAGTGTTTTGTCAATGTGTCAATTACTTCTCGTAGAGAGTGTTCCTTTTTATCTTCAAGTATATTCAGTAAAGGGAGCATTATTTGATGAAATAAAGGTATTGACATTACTAACCTCTCCAGAATTATAATTTATATCCTTCTATAATCCTTGAACTGTGATAGAACAGATTCGGTACTGTCAAGAAGAATATATTAGTCAAGTCTTTTTGGATATGTCGATTATACACCTTATGTTGTATGTGAACAACAGATATCCTTTTTAGAAAAGGTTGGCGCATCTCAAGAAACAATCACACATTTCTCTTCTTTCATCATTTCTCAGATAGCCTATTATTCCTGTATAATATCTATAGACTCACATGACGAAACGATATAAATTGATTGCCTGTATGACCGTTGCCGATGAACTGGACGGCAGCCTTCCGGAAGGGACCGAGACTGCCTTCCTGGAGTTCGGGCTTCACTCTTTCCCGGCTAAACTGAAAGTCACTCTCCAGGAAGAGATCGACCGTACGGAGGGTGTCGATGCCATCCTGCTTGGCTACGGTCTCTGTTCGATGGCAACGCTTGGGCTGAACTCGCCGAACTGCACACTGGTGATACCCCGCGTCCACGACTGCATCGGTATCTTCCTCGGCTCCGACCGGAGATATAAAGAGGAAATTCAGCAGGCTCCGGGAACTTACTACCTGACAAAGGGATGGATCGAACACGGCGGCGATCCGTGGAAAGTCTACGAGAAATGGAAGGAAGAACACGGCGAGAGGATGGCCGACCTTTTATATAAAAAGACCATGCACAACTACACCCGCCTGGCATTTATCCGGACTACCGAGGAAGACCAGGAACACTACATCTGCTACGCCCGTTCCGCCGCTGAAAATCTCGGTCTGAAACATGAGGTAGTCCATGGCAACCGCGAGATCCTCAAGAAGATGCTTGCCGGCAACTGGGATGACGACTTCGTGGTTATAGAACCCGGCACTCAGCCGGTATTGACCGACTTCCTTAAAGGGTAGCTGATTTCACCCTTTAATCAATGAAGATAACCAGCTCTTTTCTCTCTTTGCAGGTTTCGCTGAGCCATCGGCGGATTCTATCTATCATCGGGTTTTTTATCTGCCTGGCATTGGTCGGACAACTCTTGACACAGGCGCAGCAGAGGATACAGGAATCGGTATCGGTAATGATTTCTTCGTTGGAAGTGATCGCCTCGGTCGGACAGACCCCGACGCAGGTCAGACACATAACGCATAATGATTTATCCGTTTCAGGCGGAATTTTCTCTATCTGGTGACGTTCTCTAAGGGGAATGTTTCCGGGTACCGACAGCCCTGGAATATCCGAAGGTTTCTCTATCTCCTTCATCTTCACGGCAATTTTCTGTCCCAGGTCACGGGCAATTTCGATATCCTGCGCATCGGGTCTCCCGGCCGCAAGGGGTGTTTCTTCACTGGTAAAGGAGTGTTCGCCGATAAACGCCCCGCCGGCAACCGGTTTAAAGCCCTGCTTCAACGCAATATCGCGCAGTTCGATCAGGGCGTCATCGTACTCCCTGTTTCCGTAGACCGCGATTACGACCGCAGGGACATCGTTTCCCTTAAGCTTCATGAACCTTTCTCCGGCTTCGACGGGTATCCGCCCCGCGTATACCGGCGCTCCGAGTATGACCAGTCCTTCCTTTATCCCGGGAATTTCCCTGGAGAGTATATCCGGCCTGGTTAAATCTATATGCTGTATACTTTCTGCGCCGATAGTCCCGGCAATTCCTTCAAGAACTTTCCTGGTCGTTCCCGTAGGAGAAAAATATGCCAGCGTAACTGTCCTGATTTCCATCAGCTACTTTCCTTATCCAATTTCTGTTATCTCTTACCTTAATTATATATAGCCTATCCTGTCTCGGTAAGGATTTGCTTAACCTCGTCCAGTGAGGAAATCTGTCTGCCTGTCCAGCCTTTCACTTTACTGTCGCTGAGCAACACGGTACTCATCCCCACCCCGGCAGCGCCCGACAGCTCACTGCTGTCACCATCGCCCACGAAGAGGCAGTCCTCCGCTCTCAGTGATAATTTGTCACACGCCATGTAATATATACGCGGATCGGGTTTCATAATCCCCGCCCTGCAGGAAAACACGGATACATCGAAATACTCGGATAAGGGAATATCGTTCCAGACGGCCGGCACTTCATCGGACCAGTTACTGACAAGCCCCGTCTTATATCCCTCGTTTCTGAGCCAGTCAAGCAGTTCAACCGCGCCCTGCCGGGGAACGATATGTGTCACCACGTAATCCAGGTTTATCTGAGCCGCCTTCCTTACCTGCTCTTCACCGGGCAGCGCTCCCAGTTTCTGAGATACGTAATCTATATCGGCTTCAAGGTCTGGAAAACACCCCGAATGCCGTTCGCTGAAACTATCGAACCATAACCGTGTAAAAGCATCCGCATCGACATCCAGGACGCCGGCCATATCCCACAGGACGCTTATACTTTCGTCTACCGGAAACTTATGCACCAGCGTGCCGAACAGATCGAAAATTACCGCTTTGTAATTCATCAATAGCATACTACCATCCTCCGGCGCTCAGCTTCAAGCCGAGTTATGGTATCATGGTATAGGTACTCTGATTCACCTGTGGTTTGTAACCGGGAAATAAACCAGAAGGACTGTCCGATGTTAAAAACAATCAAAATAGGAATTATCAGCATACTGATCGTTGCCAGCCTGGTAGTCGCTTTCGGCGCAGGCTGCATCGTAGGAAACGATAACATCTCCAGTGAAGACCTGGGACTGGGAGTGGTAGAACAGGCATGGAAGATAATATGGGACGACTATGTGGACAGGGATAAACTTGACACGACAACACTCAGCCAGGGCGCTATTGAAGGTCTCGTCGAAGCACTGGATGATCCGTATTCATCGTATCTGAGTCCTGAATCCCTTGAACTGAGCATGGGCGGAATAGAGGGCAAATTTGAGGGTATAGGTGCCTACGTAGGCATGAGGGATGACAGGATTACGATTATTGCTCCTATCACCGGCTCTCCGGCAGAGGAAGCAGGTATTAAAGCTGGCGATATCGTTCTTGAAGTAGAAGGAAAGCCGGTCGATGATATGACGCTGAACGAGGTCGTTCTCCTTATCCGCGGACCGAAAGGAACAATGGTAGAAATTCTCGTTCAGCACATGGATGAAACCGAACCTGTAAAACTTGATATCGTAAGAGACGAAATAAAGATATCCAGCGTTTACTATGAACTGATGGATGATATCGCCTATATACACATAAGCAATTTCTCTGAAAGGACTAATGAAGAGCTGACACCGGTAATCGAAGAAATCGAAGCAGATTCGGCAAAGGGTATTATACTGGACCTTCGCAGTAACCCGGGCGGACTGCTTGATTCGGTCGTCGATGTTACCAGCCGTTTTATTGAAGATGGGTACGTGCTGTTTTCTGAAGATAACAAAGGCAACCGGAACTCTTACGCCGTTACGGACAGCGGTAAAAAAACAGACCTGCCGATGGCTATCCTTACCGATAACTTCACCGCCAGCGCGAGTGAGGTACTTTCAGGAGCGCTGCAAGACTTCGAACGAGCTGTAGTTATCGGTACGGTCACCTACGGAAAAGGCAGTGTGAACACACTGCATACGCTGATGGACGGCTCGGGTGTTTATATCACCACCCATCGCTGGCTTACTCCCGACGGAAGACTGATCGAAGGAAAAGGTATAACCCCGGATTACGAATATTTTGATGAAGACATCATTCAATGGGCGATCGATTATCTCCATGATAATTTGGACAATTAAATATAACCGGATACTTCCGGAAAAAGGAGAAACATGAAACTGGAAATTCGCCAGGCCAAGCCGGAAGAAATGGTTGATTTCAAGAGAGTTGCCAAAGCGGCGTTGATGATAAACAATGCCGTTGAGCATCCTCACCCTGCTTTACTTCGGACAAATCAGCGCTACCGAAGCGGCACGGATGGGACGGCTGGATGTTAACGACCCGAACAGTCTGCCTGTCTGGGACCGGGTTATGAGTACCAGGTATAAACCAGCATGTGTGGACGGATTCTAGTGAATACTCGTAGTAAAAAAGGGGAGGCTGAAGCTAAGTTTCGGCCTCCCTAATATAATCAAACAGATTTAAAATTCAGTTTCTTCAAGGTCTTTCTGTTCTATCTTTTTCAGATCATCCTCACTCTCGAGTCTGTCTGTATAAAGTATCCCGTTAACATGATCGATCTCGTGTTCCAGTGCCTGAGCGAGTAATTCTTCGGCTTTTATACGGACTTCCTTACCACTGGGATCACGGCCTTTAACGGTGACGGACTCGGCTCGCTTTAGCTTCCCCATATATCCGGGAATGCTCAGACAACCTTCATTCACAACCCGTTCACCCCTGGTTTTTACCACTTCCGGATTTATCAGGGCAAAATCTTCCTGTTCGGGTATACCGATAACAATTACGCGTAATGGTATCCCTATCTGGGGCGCGGCAAGTCCCACTCCCGGTGCGTCATGCATCGTTTCCAGCATGTCATTTATCAGCTTGTGTATCGATGCATTGATCGTCCGGACACGTTTTGCCTTCTGCCTCAATACAGGGTCAGGGGCTTTACGAATAGGAAGGACAGCCATTATGCCTCCAGGGAATTGAGTCGAATATGTGTATTCTCTCTATTTGATTGTAGCTTCTAGAGTCCTACCGGGTCAATGTCGATTGCCCAGCCCTGAGGTATCGGAATATCTCCAAGAAACTCAGATAATTCGGAGCCGCGTAACACAATCTGCCATCGGTATCTGCCGCGAAGCCGGTGAATGAAAGCAGGCGCCGGACCGATAATACTCATTCCTGATATTCCCCGCATATTTATCTCATCATTGATAAGCTTCTTTAACCTTTCAGCTTCTTTCTGGCAGGCATTATCATTACGATGTAAAAAAATCATGCTGGCAAGTTGGCTGAAGGGCGGATAGCGCAACTGTCGTCTGTACTCAATTTCCTGATTGTAAAGTCCCGGATAATCATAACTGGCTGCTGCCCGGACGGCATAATGGTCAGGCGAATAGGTCTGGATTATTACCTGGCCGCCCAGCGGTCCGCGGCCTGCCCTGCCGGCAACCTGCGTCAATAACTGGAACGTTCTTTCTCCCGACCGAAAATCAGGAAGATTTAAAGCGGTATCGGAACTGATCACTCCCACCAGCGTCACCTGGGGAAGGTCGAGCCCCTTGGTTATCATCTGCGTACCTATTAGTATATCGGCTTCGTGGTTCTTGAATTTCTCAAGTATCAGGCGATGTGAATCTCTTCTTCTGGTCGTATCGCTGTCCCACCTTAACAGGCGTGCCCCGGGAAAAGCGGCCTTTGCTTCCTCTTCAAGTTTCTGGGTACCGACACCAAGGAACTTTATGCGTTTACTGCCGCACTGTGGACAGGTTCCAGGCACTCCCGTGCGGTAATTACACTGGTGGCAGACCAGCATATCCTCGTCGAGGTGATAGGTAAGGGAAACATCACAGCGTCGGCATCTTAGCACAAACCCACAATCACGGCACTGGATATATGTCGCGGCACCTCGCCGGTTCAGAAAAAGTATCACCTGCTCATTACCGGCTAATGCCCGATCGATCGCAGCGGACAGCGACCGGCTGAACATACTACGGTTTCCTGACTTTAGTTCATCACGCAGGTCGATTACTTCGACTCCTGGTAAAGGGGTATTTTCATAAGGAGTGACGCGACCGGGAAGTTCGAGAAGCTGATAATCACCGTTTTTTGAGTGATAATATGATTCCACATCAGGAGTTGCGCTGCCCAGGATAACAGTCGCCCCGGTCAATTCGGCAAGTCTGACAGCCACGTCACGTGCATGGTAACGCGGATTATCCTGCTGCTTGTAAGTCCATTCATGTTCTTCGTCAAGGATTATCAGGCCTAAATCCGGTTGAGGGGCAAACACAGCACTGCGGGGCCCAATAACGACATCTGCCTGATTATTCCTGACACGTCGCCATTCATCATATCTCTCACCAAGTGAAAGCTGACTGTGTAGTATAGCTACTCTGCCCGGAAAACGTGAAGCGAACCTTTCAATAGTCTGGGGAGTTAAAGATATTTCCGGGACCAGGGCTATACCACGTTTCCCCTGCCTGATTGTTTCGGCCAGTGATTGCAGGTATATCTCGGTTTTTCCGCTGCCGGTAACACCGTGAAGCAGGAAAATATCGGGGCGCGACTTATTTCCTTTTGAAAGGCTTTCACGAATGGCATTGAAAGCAGTCTCCTGGTCTCTGGTAAGAGTAAGCGGAAAAGAAAGGTTAACTGTATTCTCTGACAAAGGATCCCGTCTAACCTCTACCTGCTCTACCATCACAAGACCTTTTTTTATTAGTGAATCCAGGGTCGACCTGGTACATCCGGTAAGACGGAGAGCCTCTGATACTAATACCGACTCTCTCCTTTCCTTCAGGAACTCATATAAAGCAGCTTGCTTTTGTGTTCTTGGCGTGTTTTGCAGTTCAGCCAGGATCTTGTCGCTGTCGACAGAATCAATTGCCAACCTGGCATACGAGTCTAGTTTCGGTCTCGCTCTAACAGGTTCCAGTTCATATTCTCTGACTCCGTGACCGCTTCGTACCAGCCAGGATGCCAAACGCTGGGCTTTTTTCTGACCGAACCGTTTCTCAAGGGTTTTTAACGAAGTCCGCCCTTCCCGCAGAAGATATTCAATAAACAGGATTTTATCCGGTGTATATGATAAAAGGCTGGCATCATCAGCTATGGTGGTTCTGACGAAGGTCACTGCTTTTCTCTGATAACCGGGCGGCAGCATTAAGGATACAGCGTCGAATAGAGGAGTCAGGTAATAACGGCTTATCCAGAAAGCAAGTTCTATCTGCTCTGGAGAAAGTACAGGATCAGGCTCTATGACATCGAGGATATCCCGGGTTTCTTCAACAGCGGGATACTCGGTCAACTCCATCACAACACCCTGGAGGAGTCTTTCACCAAAAGGAACCCATACCGCCTGACCTGCCTGTATGGTTAAATCCGACGGTATGGAATAACTGAACGTTCTGCGTTGCGCAGCCGGGGAATTTACACTAACTTCAGCATATCTCATCATTCACTCCGATGAGATAATCCTGACTATTCTTTCTTTTCTTCCTGTTCCGCTTCAGCAACAAGCCCTTCTTCTACCTGTTGTTCTTCTTTCAGACGATTCTTTTCTTCTTCTATCTTCTGTATTCTTTCCTGTTCGCGCTCCAGCTCCTGCTGGGTCATCCGTTTTTCCCGCAGACGCGCGGTCTTGGCGCTGAGTCCACGGAGATAGTACAGTTTGGCACGGCGTTTCTTACCATGGCGAATGAGTTCAACTTTCTCTACGCGAGGTGAATAAAACGGGAAAGTTCGTTCAACACCGACACCGTACGCGACACGTCGAACCGTGAAGGATGAACTGATACCCCGGCGTCTAATTTTAATTACTACTCCCTGAAATACCTGGATACGTTCTTTGTCGCCTTCGACAATTTTACTGCTTACCTTTACCGTATCTCCTGAAGTAATTTCAGGGATATTGGGATTTGGTTTTACTTCAATAACTGATTCCATATTCATAATAATATTATACCTCTCCGCCTACCATTATATATTAATCCGAAGGTTTGTGTAACCCCTCTAGAAACTGTTTTTCTTCAAAAGTTAATTCTGCGTGCTTTAACAGGTCCGGCCGACGTGATGCTGTACGGAATATAGCCTGCTTCCGACGCCACTTGGCTATCTCGCCATGATTGCCTGAAAGAAGGATCTCCGGCACTTCCCATCCACGATATTCAGGTGGCCGGGTATATTGCGGATATTCGAGTAAACCTGAACTATGAGATTCTTCCACCGGAGAATCCGGCGAACCGAGTACATCCGGTACCAGTCTTACCACTGCGTCAGCTACTACCATTGCCGCCGTCTCTCCGCCACTCAGCACATAGTCTCCTATACTGATCTCGTCACTTACAATGTGTTCCCTTATTCTTTCATCAAAACCTTCGTAATGACCGCAAATCAATATCAA
>MGML01000023.1:8565-9271 GCA_001796415.1 Chloroflexi bacterium RBG_13_46_14 | reverse complement strand
TGGTGTTATTATCCGTGCCATCGAGTGACAATAGCCATATTATCAACGGTATTAGAACTATTACCGAGACCATGCTGATCAGCAGGTGCTTCGAGAACCTGAGGAACGGTTTTTTCACCGCAGGTTCCTGAATATTGTCAATGCCGGGAATATCATCTTGCTCCTTCGTCGACAGATTGATTTTTTCTTCAAATGCTCCCGCTTGTTCCGTTAATTCTCCGGAAGATTCTGAAATATCCTCCGGTCTGAAACCACTAGCCAGCAGCAGTTCATTTCTTTCTTCGGGAGTAAGACGCAGTTTATCTGCTATTGCTGTTACGTCCTCACGCTTGTTGGGACGTTCGGTAAGTCCTTCACGCCATCGAAAAATAGTCTGGCGGCTGACACCGATAGACCGTGCAAGCTCCGAATCCGTTATCCCGGCTTGCCTTATAAATACTGTAAGTAATTCGGCAAAGGTTTTCATTCTTCTTTACTAGAGTAATCAGTTTGTTACACAATATCAATACTGCTTTACGGTGAAATTGTATAATGTTACACGATTTGTTACACATCTGGTTCTTGTCATGTTACATCACCCGTGATAAATTTTTACCATAACAGCTGTTGAAATGGTATATAAAGGAGAACTGAAAAATGATTAAAAAATATCTTTATGCTGTTAAGGAAAAACCGATTTCATCGGTAGTATTATCGTTGTTTCTTA
>MGML01000023.1:5203-8554 GCA_001796415.1 Chloroflexi bacterium RBG_13_46_14 | reverse complement strand
TTGCTTGGCGCCTGTGCTTCTGGAGAATCCCAGGAAGCATCGAAAGCACGCAGTCGGGCAGTGATTCATTCAGGCGATATCGTGCCTGAAGAGGAAGTGAGAGTCGCTGAATATTTACAATATTATGATCAGCATTTTCCTGAACCGCAGGATGAAGCAATCGGACTCGATCTTCGTCTTGGAAACAACCTTCTTCCGGCGGAAGGCTGTATGGCATGGCTGCAGATAGGATTACAGACGAAGTCCTCCGAAGAGGAAATGATCGCCCCATTGAACCTGGCTATCGTGATCGACCGTAGCGGCAGTATGAATGATCCTGACAAAATGCCGTATGTAAAACAGTCACTGGGAATTTTTCTGAAGAGTCTCAATCCGGATGACATGGTATCTATCATTACCTACAGTGACAATGCCGAACTTCTCCTACAAGCGCAACAGGTAGGCGACGGAAGCTGGATCAAGAGGGTAATCGACAGTATCGAACCCGGCGGCAGCACCAATCTCCATGCCGGGATGATGCTGGGTTTCAAGGAAGTTGAGAGAAATTATAGTATTCACAGGAATAACCGGGTTATGCTGCTGACCGATGGTATTGCCAACCGCGGAGAAACCGATCCAGAAAAGATCGCCGGGGATGCACTTGCCTATAACCAGAAGGGAATATATCTCAGCACAATCGGACTGGGGCTGGAATTCAATGATGCCCTGCTCATAAAACTTGCCAGGCAGGGTGAAGGAGGGTATACATTCGTGGATTCAGCCGAAGAGATGGACCGGGTATTCCGTCAGCAGGTGGACAGCCTGAAACAGCGAGTTGCCGACGACGTTTCGGTGCAGATACTGCCCTCAGAAGGAGTCAGGCTGATCGGTCTTACGGGTTATGATGGAGTTCCACCGTCCGAAGGTGCCAGCGTGAAAATGTGGCCGATGAGCATTGAAGACAGCCAGGTGGTGCTTGCCCAGCTTCAGGTGGGTTCGGGCAGAACAGGCACCCGAACACTGGCGAGAATAAAGTTGAGTTATTTTGATGAACTTGCACAGCGAATGGTATCGGTTGAAAAATCGATATCCGGCGAGATGATATCCCGAATGTCAGGGTATGATCCCACCTGGGACCTCGAGATCCTGCGAAATGTGACGATCCAGGAAACAGCCGAGGGAATGCAGAGGATAGACAGATTCTTTGATGCCGAAAGATACGAAGAGGCATGGCGTATCGCGGTTGATCTGGAGAGGAAAATTACGGAAGTAGCCCGTTTGACCGGTGACTCGCAGATGTACGACGATGCTGCACTGATGAGAAAGTACCAGGAGACGCTGTCGGATGCTGTGTTTCAGACTCAGGGTAGACAGCCATATCTCGATGATGATGACGTGTACGATGACAGCGGGAGACCGTACAGGGGTAATGATGGTCTGCCCGAAATAGAGATAGAATAGTGGCTGATGAGGGTCTATATGTTCCCGGTATAGATAAAAAGGGAGGGTATTTGCCCTCCCTTTTTATGTCCTTCTAAAGCCAGTTATTCACCAAAAAAGACATCCGGCGCTCAGGCGTGATATAGTAATTTAAAGAGTAACGGGATGCATATATTTCTGCGTGTTGTGGCTCTATTCTGGAACTACTGGCCGCGGGCGCTGGCGGCTTATCTCTGCCTGTTCGCCGGAGCCGGACTTGCCCTGTTGATCCCCCGCCTGACAGGACAGGCGATCGACCTGGCTCTCGGTTCCACCGACCGGCAGGCGCTGCTTATGATTGCCCTCGGAGTAGCCGGCGCGGGCCTGGCACGCAGTATCGTCAGCTACTGGCAAACCTATCTTTCCGAGTACCTTTCCCAGGGAGTTGCCTACGACATACGCAACCTGTTTTACAACTGCCTTCAGAGCCTGAGCTATTCCTTTCACGACCATTCGCAGACAGGGCAGCTGATGTCCCGCGCCACCGCCGACGTGGAAAGTTTGAGGATGTTCGTCGGGTTTGTCCTGCTGAGGGGCGTCTACTTTCTGGTGCTGATGATAGCGGTAACCGTACTCCTGCTATCGCTTAACTGGAAGCTGGCATTGATCAGCCTGTGTGTCGTTCCGTTTATCTCCTTCCGGACCATAATGGTTAACCGGAAACTGAGGGTAATCTGGATGAAAATCCAGCAGGGCATCGGGGTGCTGGGGACTATCGTCCAGGAGAACCTTACCGGAGTGAGGGTGGTCAGGGCCTTCGCCCGGGAAGATTTCGAAAGCAGGAAATTCCACAATCAGGCTGAAGACATCTACAACCAGGAAATAAAGGCAAACAACCTGCTGGCATCGAACAGCCCCATGATGAGTTTCGCGCTGTCCCTGGCGATGGGCGGTATTTTGTGGTACGGAGGAAGCCTGGTAATCAACGGGACTCTTTCTCACGGCGAACTCGCCCAGTTCCTGCTTTACCTGGTGATGCTGAGCATGCCGGTACGAATGCTCGGCTGGCTCATCATATTGTTCTCACGGGCGATGGCTTCGGGCCAGCGCATCTTCGAGATACTGGACCAGGTATCACGGGTCGAGGAAAAGCCAGATGCCGTGGACCTGAATTCCGCAAAAGGCCTGGTCAGCTTCGAGAACGTTTCTTTCGGTTACGATTCGCACGGATACGCCCTGAACAATATCAGCTTCACGGCACAGCCCGGCCAGGTAATAGCCCTGGTAGGCGCCAGCGGAAGCGGGAAATCGACCATCGCCAACCTGCTGCCGCGCTTCTACGATGTGACTGACGGCAGGATACTGATCGACGGAATGGATATCCGCGACCTGACCCTGGCTTCGCTGAGAAGTAATGTCGGTATCATTCACCAGGATACCTTTCTTTTCTCAGCCTCTATTGGTGAAAATATCAGCTACGGACGGCCGGACGCTACTCCCGAACAGATAACGGAAGCTGCCAGGATTGCCCACCTTCACGACTTTATCATGAGTCTGCCGGAAGGGTACGAGACGATGGTCGGAGAGAGAGGAATAACCCTTTCCGGCGGTCAGAAGCAGAGGCTGGCAATAGCCCGGTCTTTGCTGCTGGACCCGAAGATACTGATAATGGACGATTCTACGTCAAGCGTGGATACCGAGACAGAATACCTTATCCAGCAGACACTTGCCGAACTGCCGGCAGGTCGTACCACCTTCATTATCGCCCACCGTTTACGCTCGGTACAGACAGCCGACCTTATCCTGGTACTGGACAACGGCAAAATCGTCGAACGGGGAAAGAACGACAAACTTCTCGCCGCGAACGGCCTGTACCGGCAGCTTTACGACCTGCAGTTCCTCCACCAGGAAACAATCGAGGGGCAGGACTCCGGTATTCTTTCCGAAGAACCG
>MGML01000023.1:0-5162 GCA_001796415.1 Chloroflexi bacterium RBG_13_46_14 | reverse complement strand
TGAACGAGTCGGAAATCAGCATCTGAGCAGCAGCCTGGACGATACCGATGATGTCGTATTCGGCAAACCATACGATTCGCGTGTAGTTTCGAGAATGCTAAAATACTTCGCGCCGTATAAAGTGGCGCTGCCTCTGACTATCACGGCTACGCTCCTGTTCACCGCCACGAATGTTATCAGTCCCTACCTGGTGGGTGAGGCTGAAAACAGATATATCACTGCCGGAGATCTCAGCGGCCTGAATCTGATGGTCCTGTTCTTTCTCGGCAGTGCGCTGCTGAACTGGGCGGCGTATTATACCCAGATTAGGGCTGAAGCGCGCCTGGGGCAGAGCATTTTACTCAACCTGCGCAGCCAGATATTCGATCATATACAGCGTCTCTCTCTCAAGTTCTTCGATGTCAATAAAGTGGGGAAAATCATGTCCCGCGTACAGAACGATGTCGGAGAGCTTGGAGATTTTCTTGATTCCGGCGCTTTCTGGGTAGCGGGCGAGGTAGTAAGTCTCGTGGCAGTGATGATCACCCTTTTTGTGATGGATCTGAAAATGGCGTTACTTTCCATGGCGGCTGTACCTCTCCTGGTGCTTTTCGTAGTCCTCTGGCAGAAAAAAGCCCGGTATTATTTCATACTGGTCAGGCAGGCGATAGCAATGGTGAATTCGGCTCTCCAGGAAAATATCTCCGGAGTCCGCGTCATCCAGAGCCTGTCCAGGGAGGATCTGAATTCAAGGCAGTTCGAAGAATATAACCTGGAACACTTCGATGCCAATTTGAGAGCTGCCCGACTCTCTGCCACCATGACGCCGGTGGTGGAATTCCTGATGGCCCTGGCGACCGGCATTATCATTTTCTACGGCGGAGTGGGAGTACTGGGCGGCACTCTCCTCGTAGGCACGTTACTGGCTTTTCTGCTGTACGTTCAGCGATTCTTCGATCCGATCAGGACCCTGACAATGGAGTACGCGCAACTGCAGAGAACGATGGCTTCGGGATCCCGCATATTCGAATTACTCGATGTTGAACCCGAAATGCCTGACAGGCCTGAGAGCATCAAGGTATCGGACCTGAGGGGAGATATAACATTCGAAGACGTGTCTTTCAGTTATGAGCCGGGGATCGAGGTGCTTCATCATATAGACCTGGAAATTCCCGCGGGAAGCACCGTAGCGCTGGTCGGTCCGACCGGGGCAGGAAAGAGCACAATCGTAAGTCTTATCGCCAGGTTCTATGATGTCAGTGAAGGAAGAATTCTCATAGACGGCCATGACCTGCGCGATCTCGATTCAATCTCTTACCGTGAAAAACTCGGGCTGGTGCTCCAGGAGCCGTTCCTTTTTTCCGGGAGTATCAGGGACAATATACGCTACGGCAGACTCGAAGCTACCGACGAGGAAATAATCGACGCTGCCATGGCAGTGGGGGCGCATGATTTCATTATGCACATGGATGACGGCTACGGCACGCAACTCGAGGAAAGGGGTCAGAACCTGAGTATGGGGCAGCGTCAGCTTATCAGTTTCGCCCGTGCCCTGGTGGCCGATCCAGCGATCATGCTGCTTGACGAGGCTACGGCCAATATAGATTCGCACGGCGAATATATCCTCCAGCAGGGGCTTAAACAACTGCTGAAAGGCAGAACGACGGTTATAATCGCCCACCGTCTTTCCACGGTTCGCGACGCCGATTTCATCGCGGTGATCGATGACGGACAAATAGTGGAAAAAGGCACCCACGAGGAGCTTCTCAGGCAGGACGGTCTATACACACGGCTGTACCGGATGAACTATACTAGAGTAGTATCCGGAGCGCTAAAACAGGGGTCATAAAACTTTAATGGCTGTGTATTCCGGATACACCTAAAAAGGGTGGACATTCGCCCACCCTTTTTGACTTATAAAATGGCCTGTTCTGTTGTAGTGTCTGATAAGTTCCTCGAATAAGGCGTGTTAGCTCTGGGACCTTCGCTCATAGTTCGACAAGCTCACCATGAGCGGACAGGATAGCATGATACCGCTCGTCCTGAGCCTGTCGAAGGATGAGTATATTATTCAAGGTATTTCCGAGACGCGATTCTAGCTTCCGAAGCCGTCGTTCTTGACCCAGGTGATATTAGGGTTGGCTTTACCCCAGCCGGCTTCAGCTGCGCCGGCAAGGGGACCGTTCTCTATCATCCGGCTTCTCATGTCCTCGCGGCGTTTTATCCTCAACTCGTCCTGTTTTTTCGTGCCCTCGGGAGTACAGTAGTTGACCCACCTTTCCAGGGCATCCCCCATCATCTGCTCGGGGTTGTCGAACGGCAGGATGATAAGCTGCTCGTTTTCGATACCTTTCTTGAGAATCTTCGCCAGGTCTTCCGGCTCGATACCGAATGAGTAGTGGTGGCGCATGAACTCGATGGTCTTTTCATTGGTGTTATAGCCGGTGGTTTCCAGTTCTTTCGGACGGGTATACGATGATTCGCCTATATTCGACTTTATCCCCACCGGGCACAGGCAAGAGACGCCGATGCCGTAAGGTTTCAGCGCCTCATAGTAGCACTCCATCAGGCCGATAACCGCCATCTTGGCGACCGAGTAGGGAGTGCAGCCGGACGACAGGGATATCCCACCCCAGGAAGCGACGCTGGCGATGTGACCGCCCTTTCCGGCCTGTATCATCCGCGGCACGAAGGTGACCATACCGTTAATGACGCCGCCCAGGTCGACTCCCATCACCCAGTCGAAGTCCTCGTACGTGGAGGCTTCGCAGGGGCCGAAGGCGTTGACTCCGGCGGTGTTGAGAAGAAGCTGGGGCGGGCTACCGTATACCTTTTCCACCTCGTCGGCAGCTTCCGCGTAGGCTTTACGGTCGGTGATATCGAGCTGGATGCCGTGAACGTCGGCGTTCTTCTCCTTGAAATAGGCAAGAGCCTGGTCGAGGTGGTCCCTGCGGACGTCCGCGATGACCACTTTGCAGCCCGCTTCGGAGAAGACCTTGGCCTGGCCGAACCCGGCGCCAGATCCCGCTCCGGTAATAAACGCAACCTTGTCCTTAAAATCTTTCATAATTTCCTCCTTTATGGCGTGAAATAGCGTAATACAAAGAGGATGAAAATGCAAATTGAGATAAACTAATGACAACATGAACTACATTCTGGTATTATGGCAATGGCATTACGCTGGAGTTGAGTGTAACTGAACAGGGATGTTTCTCACACAGTCAATTTGACACCTGAATAATGAAGTACGAAGGAACAGATTTTATCGATGAATATGCAAGTTGTCAGTATCGTTATATCCCTGGTGGTACTGGTCATGTTCATCATCATGTTTGTTTTCGTAATAAGAATCTGGAATTTCCACCAGGAGATATTACGTTCCGGCGGATATCCCACTCTAATGTATTCAAGGGCTAAAAGAGATGCCACTTCAATTCTGGAGGGACGTGTTCCCTGGGACTTTGAGAAGGACGAAATTATCCAAATCCTGTCCCGTTATCCTGATAATCCCGAGGCAGTTGATCTTGTTCAGCGTTTGGTCGCCCGGGAGAGTGAAGTCGGTAATAATCGTAGTGAAATCCCGGACTAAAGACGGAATTCCTTTTCGGTAATTCCACTGCCCTCGATGATGCTCCTCATGGTACCCAGTGGCAGGTGTTTTCCCTTGTGAAACGGGACGATTACCTGCCTGCCCGTATCCAAATTACGCCATTTCTGGTGACTTCCCCGCTGAGACACAAGTTCACATCCATGTCGGTCGAGAACACGGATTACCTCTTCGGACTTCATCCTCGGGAGTTTCCGCGCCATTAGACCGGCACTTCAACCTCGAATATTTTTTCGTCAGGATTCAGCTTAAGATCGTGGGGTTCCAGGTACAGTTGAATAGCTTCCCTGATATTAGCCAGCACTTCTTCTTCCGTATCACCGCAACTGCAGCATCCGGGAAGCTCCGGGCAATATGCAGCATAGCTTTCTGTCTCCGGATCATATTCTGTAATAATACGGAATTTCATAGGATAATCCTCCACTGGAATCGGTCATTTTTATTGTACCATAATGGTAAAAACAGATGTCTAGAACATACAAGAGGGGAAGCAAACACTTCCCCCCATATAACCATAAGTACCTGTTAAATCACTGCTACAGCGTTAGGTGGTTGACGTTACCGATGGTTGTTTCATCCCTGTCTCTAGTACTGTCAGTAATCATGCCTTCATTCAGTCCCAATTTAAAATCAGCCCTTCTATACGGCCATCCGGCAGGGTTATAAAACCCAAGATGTATGAGTGCTGTTATCTTTTAATTCATTTTCAGTATTTGCGCGGCGAACGCCAAACTAATATACTTCAATTAATATACATTTTTAGAAAAGACGAAAACTGACATGACCGGGGCTGAGAAGTCTCATCGGAAAGAATCTGCTTATAACAGGGATTGGACTAAAGGCTCCGTCATTAAAAACCTCATATTGCTTTCCTGGCCCATGGTAATCATGGAAAGCCTCTGGGTAATAAGTCAAATCGTCGACCTGATATGGGTCGGGAAAATCGGGCCTCACGCCATTGCCGGAGTAGGTATTGCAAACATCATGCTCATGCTGGTGTGGTCGGTAGACATGGCACTGATCGCGGGCACGAGAGCCATGATTGCCCGTCATATCGGTGCAGGCGATACCCAGAGTGCCAACAACATAATGGCCCAGGCTATTGTACTCGGTATAATCTGGGGTCTGCTGGTAACGGTAATCGGCAGACTTCTGGATGCATCCGTGCTGGAATTTTTCGGGGTGGACGGGGATGTCGTTGCCGAGGGCCTGGCCTACCTGCGGGTAACGTTCACCGGCTGGGTCGGCATGGAAATTATGATTATCTGCATCTACAGCATCCAGGCTTCCGGAGATACAGTAACACCGATGATAGTTGAAGTGCTGATCAGGATTATCCATATAGTCATTTGCCCCTTCCTGGTCCTGGGATGGTGGATATTCCCTGAGATGGGTGTCAGCGGGGCTGCTTTGAGTAATGTCATATCTCAAAGTCTGGGAGGAGTTATTTTGTTATGGGTACTTTTAAAGGGAAGGACACGACTGCAGCTTACGCTGAAAGGTTTTCATTTTCAACCCCGTGTTATCTGGCGAATCCTGAAAATCGGCATTCCGGTGCTGGTAATGGGCTTGCAGA
>MGML01000022.1:9637-11653 GCA_001796415.1 Chloroflexi bacterium RBG_13_46_14 | reverse complement strand
AATCATCGGTACCGCATTTATTCCCCAGATGAGTGAAAAGATGGTAGCCGTGACGGTCGAATTACCGAAAGAAGCCGACCTTACAGAGGTTGAGCAGGCTGCCATGAAGATAGAGCAGGCGATAAAGAATACTGTCGATTCAAGGGTATTCTTTACCAGTGCCGGCAGTTCCAGTTCTTTCATAGGCAGTTTCAGTTCGATGACGGGTGGCGGAAGTAATACCGCCAGCATAACGGTTTACCTCGGCGAGGAAGCCGACCTGGAACTGGTTGCAGCCGACCTTCGTGAAAGCCTTGAAGGATTGGTCGAAGGGAGTACTATTTCCGTATCCTCCGGAAACGCGATGTCCAGCGCTATGATGGGTTCAGGACTTGATATTTCTATACGTGGTGACAATTACGAAGATATCGCCTCAGTGAGTAAAAAACTTTTCACCGAAATCCAGGATGTCGAAGGGCTTGCCGAACTTGATCTCGCGCTGTCAAGTACCGAACCGAAACTCAATATTACTCCGGATGTGGTTAAAATGATGAGTTCAGGTCTCGATATGTCAAGCATGGCACAGATGAACCAGGAATTCATGGTGATGTCGATGGGAAGTACGGTATCGAAGATTACACTTGAGGGTGAAGTATATGAAGTCTACCTGAACGGGATCGTACCCCGACTGAACGATGTTGAAACAGCCGAGGGGCTGCTAATAGGGTATCCAGATTCCGTAAAGCTTGGCGATATTGCCGATGTGTCGATAGGTGCGCAGCAGACAAACATTCAGCGTATCGATGAAAAACTCGCGGCGAGTATCACGGGTATCATTACCGATAAAAATATCGGTGCCGTGAACATGGCTGTACAGCAGAAGATTAACGCTATGTCTCTTCCTGAAGGTGTTGAGGTTACGATAGGCGGTGTCATGGAAATGATGAAGGAATCATTCAGCGGTATGTTCATCGCGATACTTGTAGCCGTAGTGCTGGCATACTTGGTAATAGCGATAACTTTCCGCTCTCTGATGAAACCACTCATCATCATGATAAGTCTACCGCTTGCTTCTATCGGCGCTATGATAGGACTGCTTATTGCCGGCCAGCCCCTTGGAGTTTCGTCTCTCATGGGTATATTAATGCTTGTCGGTATCGTACTGACTAATGCTATCGTATTGATTGATCTTGTAGAGAAACTAAGGAAAGATGGTATGAATACGTATGATGCCCTGGTTGAATCAGGACGCACAAGGATGCGACCTATTCTTATGACAGCATTGACGACGATGATTGCTATGCTTCCAATCGCCCTTGGCCTTGGTGAAGGTACCGTACTTTCAGCAGAACTGGCTATAGTCGTCATCGGCGGACTTTTCAGTTCAACCCTTCTCACCCTGCTGGTAATACCGGTAATGTACGCTGTTACCAATCGGGATAAGAAGGCAGTTTAAATAGATTTTTTCACAGGTGTCTGCCAGAGTAATGAGAAACCCTGCCGGTATCTCAGCAGGGTTTCCATCTCATTTCAAGGCAATTTTTCAGCTACTGTTTTTATTAACCTGCATTTGATTTTTCTCAATCCGATATATTAATCTTAAACTGGAACTAATAAAAAATTAGGAGGGGATAAAATGAAGGAATTTGCCGGAAAAGTTGCATTTATTACCGGAGGAGCTTCCGGTGCCGGCCTGGGTCAGGCCAAAGTCTTCTCTGAAGCGGGCTGCAAAGTAGTGATAGCGGATATCCGTCAGGATCATCTAGACGAGGCGATGGCCTACTTCAAGGAGAAAAACGCGAAGGTTCATGCCATTCAACTGGACTTGACGGATCGTCAAGCCTATATAGCCGCGGCGGATGAGGTGGAAAAGGTTTACGGCGAACCGCCGCAACTCGTTATACAGACCGCCGGGGTAAACACATTCGGTCCGGCTGAAGCGTCTACTTTCGAAGATTTCGACTGGGTGGTCGGCGTCGATCTCGATTCCGTTATCGACGGTATGGTGATCTTTGTTCCCAGAATGATAAAGGCCGG
>MGML01000022.1:9227-9485 GCA_001796415.1 Chloroflexi bacterium RBG_13_46_14 | reverse complement strand
TTTGTCCTACTAACATCAGATCAAACATCGGTGAAGCCGTCTATACCCGTCCGGAACATCTGAAGAATACAGGATATAACGTTAATGAAAAAACGATCAATCATCTCCGATCAATCCACGCCCAGGGAATGGACCCGGTGGAACTGGCACAGATACTTAAAAAAGGTATCGAGGATGAAATACTCTTTGTCCTGCCCTTCACTGATGATCCGGAAGGAGAAATGAAACGGCACTGTGATACCCTGATGAATTACGTCA
>MGML01000022.1:150-8977 GCA_001796415.1 Chloroflexi bacterium RBG_13_46_14 | reverse complement strand
CAGACCTGAAAGATGAGTTCATCAAGTGGGCGGAAGGAATCGATGCCGCTATCCTGCTTGTCGGTAACTGATCGACCTGTGCTAAATACCTTGTGTACAATGGTATAGCAGTTGAAGAAATGGGAAAACCGGCAGTGCCGGTTACCAACCAGACCTACCTCGTGGAAGAAAGCTCTGCTGTCACAGCAAAAGGAATGCCCGGCATCAGAATTGTCTGGGATTCTCTCCATTCCGAAGAACTGGTCGATAATATGGACGGTCCTGAAGAAGTGGAAGCCGGTATTGATCCTTTGCTGGACAATATTATCGACGCATTGACCAGACCGTTAACCGAAGAAGAAAGATCACCGAAACCGAAAGAGCAGGAAAAACCACCGAGACTGTTCTTCCGCGGCACGCTTCAGGAAGTCAATCATTTCTTTTACCGCCGGGGCTGGGGTGACGGGCTTCCGATCATCCCTCCTACCGAAGAAGCAGTAAAGGAAATGCTGACCGGAACGGATATGTCGCCTGAACACCTGGTCACAACACTGGGGCCTTTACGGGGAAAAGCCACCGTGGAAAAGATAGCCGTTAACGCCGTGATGGCAGGAGCTTTACCTACTCATCTTCCGGCAATTATAGCCGGAACTGAAGCCCTCTCCGAGAAAGCCACCCGGTGGGATAACTACCAGGACAGCCAGGGGTCATGGGTTCCGTTCTGGATACTAAGCGGTCCGGCCGGCAGGGATATCCACGTTAATTCCGGGATCGGTCCGTTGAGCCCGGGCGATATAGCCAATGCCGCAATCGGCCGTGCTATGAGCCTGATCGTCAAGAACATCGGTGGTGTCCGCAAGGGAGTCGAAGACGCAGGTTCGTTCGGCAACCCCGGTAAATATACCATGGTGATAGCGGAAAACGAAGAAGCCAGCCCCTGGGAATCATTCCACGTCGAACACGGATTTAGTCAGGAAGACAGCACCATCTCCGTCCTGTTCCCCAATGTCTTCAACTGGACGTTCCCGTGGGTTCCGGGAGCCGATGCCTTCGCCGATTCCATGGCAAGGGCTGTCCGCGGTCCCGGCATGTATATCTTCGTCCTTCCGCCGGGCTCGGCCGATATCCTGGCTGAAGCTGGCTACACGAAGCAAAAACTCAAGGAATATATCAGGGATCACTACCCCGCGCCTGTGCCAGGAGGTGATGCAGGTAACCGACCGAGAATGTCCTTTGCCCCTGATCCCGACCACATAACGATTCTCGTCTCCGGCGGGCCTGCCGGCATCTACGTCGCTTCCGGCGCATGGATACAGTGGCAGGAATACGTCACTAAAAAACTGCCCCTTCCGAAAGACTGGGATAAACTGGTCAATAAATACAAAAACCTTGTTCCTGTATACGCCAAATATTAAAGATTGTTTAAGGGCGTCCCGATTTCATCGGGTCGCCCCCACATGTCGTTCCCGCGAAGGCGGGAATCCATACCCATTGTCATTACGAGTTTCCGCTTTATCCCGTTCGTCCTGAGCTTGTCGAAGGAAGCTTGTCGAAGGACAAACCCGCTTCCGTCATTCTGAACGCAGTGAAGAATCTCCTCCATACTTTAGCGAAATACCTTACCTAACACCCATTCCGGCGGAAGCCGGAATCCAGAAAGCCTTTCTTTTATTCCCGCGCAGGCGGGAATCCACTTCTACTCCCTGACAGATTTATACGATAGTAACGTAGGGTGGGTGGAGTCCGCCCTGACGGATGTAACCCACCGAATAGATCTTCGAGGAGTATATTCGCGCCCCTTCCTTGTGCGATTTACGTATCCCCTATGTCATTACCGTGAAGTCTGTCTGAACGAAGTGAAGAATCTCCTTCACACTTTAGGGAAAAGCCTGTCCATGCCCGCCTGTAACATATCGTTCTCCGGGAAGTACGTATCGCGCGGACCTTCGGTAGCCAGGAAAGCCGGATACTCTCATAAGTCAGCCAGATCATAGCCTGTAGGTTGCTTGAAAAAGCCTATAATTCGAGAGATCCTGCGAGAGCCAAACGAAATAACATCTACTAAATATCAGGCATGGCTTCGAGGTGAAAAAGTGGGACAGGGCTACTTTCAGAGGTCAATCAAAAAATGTTGACTTTTATTAGTAAAGTTAGCTATGGTTTTATTCAGCCCTAAAAAGTTGGTAGAATGATGGCATGGATTTCAAGTTTAACCTTGGGTTGTTTATCGGCTGTATTATCGCTGGAGTAACTTCTATGATTGGGGCTTCTCAGTGTATCGGAATTGTGATACTAGGGTTAACAGCAATTTGGGGGTTCCTGTTTGTGTACCCAAAATCTCCAGTGAAAAAATACTGGTGGTCTGCATTAGGGAAACTAACGATTATGACCCCACCGCAAACACCTGGTTATAAATCAACAGTTAATAATGAACTTATATCCGTCTGGGTAGACCTGACATCGTGGTCAGGCATAATGGTTGAAAAAATAGTTATAATAATAGGACGGGAAAAGACCCCCTCTTTTGATTGGACATCACATGAGGTAATGGGACGTGAACATAAGTTCTTAGATTTTAAGAGACCTAGTTGGTTGGGTACGGGAGAGTATGAAGCCAAGTTGATTGCTTATACTCCTGAGGGTTATTCCAAATCTGAGAAGTTTATACTTGAGGTTACTGTTTGATGGAGAAAGGACATAACTAAGAAATCACACCTTACATGAGTATCAGTTTCAATCATAAATAATAAAATAAAGGATTCTAGATAGAGAATCAGACCACCATCAAAACTCTTAGGAGGCTTGTGATTAAGTTTCGGGGGGATAGGTAATAATGTCTTATCCCTCTCTTTTTTTATTGCAGGCGTGGGCTGAAGCTAAAGACATACTACTTTACAATAACAGGCGCTCTGTAGTCGAAATCTAGGTATAGGTCACTTGTCGTCTAGCATTACAGGAGCTAGAGCGCATCTGCATCCCGAATGAAATGGAGGCTTCTGTCCGTAACTCTTACCCTCGTAAACATATTCATGGTCAATAGGAACTATGCCTTCATCTGCAAACGCACGGCATATATCACACGGGTCAGTAACTACTATTTCCTTACCAGTGACTCCCATAGCCTTTGACCTATCCATAAATGCACTCTCAAGGCTATCGGCTGATTCTGTTTGAGCGATATTATCCGCTTTAGCTTTGTTAATATCAGGGAACTGTTTTCGTATATCTCGTGAAATCCCTAGAATGCCCGTTTTGTTCTTGATTCCGTCACTAACAATCTGAGCAATTTTCTCCCCAGTGCTGGGCATTAGTTCATACTTAGCTGCTATCTGAGCGCCTTTTGTTTGTGAATGCTTAATAGCTTCTGGCATAGCAGGGCCTTCAAAAGACTGTGATTGCTTACTAACTGGCATACCATTTTTTATTGCCCATTGCTCTTCAATCTTCGCTGCATCTTGTTCAGTGACAATAACTCTCTTTCTGTCTGATGGTCTTGTACGAACATACATAAATTTACCACAAGACGGACATTTCGTTTTTTTACCTGGCATCTTAACGAGAGACTGTGAACAATATGGACATGTTGGTTCAGTGTTCCCTAAAGTCTCTTTACCTTCTTGTTCTTGCTTCTTACTACCAAAAAGTTTGTATAGGATACCCATATCTGCCCCTTTTTCGTATACGATAAGCCAACTAGCGGGCATTATCAATCATGGGGGGTTTAGTTCCCCCTTTTTTTGTTACAGGCGTGGGCTGAAGCTAAAGACATACTACTTGACAATAACAGGCGCTCTCGAATCAAAATCTAGGTGCCCATTTTCTCTTTTTAATGGTAAACTGTTTACTTGAATAGCCTGCGTAGCGTGCGACCCGTAGCCTTGCCGGCTGCACACTGGGCTATAAAGACATCATTAAGGTTTGTTTAGACGGATACCTTATTCAGCTTATCTTGAATGATTGCCATTCCTATAGCACTTAGGAAAAATTGCAGGACAAAAGCTACGCCAACACTCATTTGTTTACTGGTTACTACTTCTACACCTTCGGAAAATTTCCAAAGCCAGAAATAGTTTACAAATGGGATGATAAGGAGCCATGCGGTAGGTATCTGAGCACCTTTGGTATTCATTTCGTTTTTAGTTTTAACATACCACACGAGAGAATATATCCCTAGCGTAATTAGCGACAAAAAGAAAACCATAATAGGATCGCGATGTTGCATTTCAAAACCTTCCTTTCTTTTACTGTCTATTCAAAAGATATGGTAATCGCATCGGAATCAAAAATTGTATCCCAAGTATCCGCATTAAAAATATGGAATGACAATTCTATTGTCGTAATAATTGTAATATCATTATCGGTCAAGTCGCTCTCAAAAAATGTGATAGAATCAAACGCTTTCTTACCAGCTAATACATCACATGAGAATGAAGGAGACACCATGAATCCGTTAATAGAAATATCTCTTACCTGAATCGTGACATCCTGACCCGTATTGTTTTCAACATAAACCAGAACATCTGCGCCCCAAAAGCTATCTTCGCTATCCAGTTTCTTTACAACAACCTTAATACCGTTTTCATCAATGGCAATCGAACCACTATCATCATACTTTTGCATAAAGGAATCATCAACAGATGTCTTGATTTTAATGGTATCCGAATCAACGATGGTGTCCCATGAATCGGCATCAAAAATATGGAAATCAAACTCAATATCTTTTATGGTTTCAATACCAGCGGTTTCTAGGCTGGAATCCATAAAGCTAATTGCATCATTTGCCTTCTTTCCGCTTACAACATCACAAGAAAATGAACTATCAACCATAACATCGTTTATTGCTACATTCCGAACTTGCACAGTTATATTCATGGCATTTTGGTTCTCTACAAGGACTTTCAATTCAGGAACGAAAAAAGAACCTTTTAAATCCAATGATTTAACAGTGATTGTAATCCCGTCCTGCTCAAAGACAACCTGCTCGTCAACAGTTACATCTGGCTCAGGTTCAACAACCTTAAAGTGAGCGACCAGACTCTTATTTGAGTCTATGGTAATGGCAATAGTTGGCGAAGAACCAGAAGCATCACCACTCCAAGAACTAAAGGTATAGCCGCTAGCAGGTGTAGCAGTTAATGTTACTTGGCTGTCTTCTTCATACTTTTCAGCTAGTGGTGATATAGAACCTGCACCTGATGGACTAATACTTGTGGTGAGAGTATACATGGTAACAGTAGGCTGTTCGGTTTCAGGAACAGATGTGGTTTCGGTCTCTTGTACCGTTGATGTCTCTGGCTGTTCGGTGGTAGTAGGAGAACCACAGGCACTTAAAAGCATAGTTGCCAAAATTACGGATATGAGCAAAATTCGCTTCATATTTACCCCTTTTTGTAAACCATAAGCTAACTGGCGGGAATTGTCAATCATGGGGGGTTTAGTTCCCCCTCTCTTTTGTTTATCGGTTACGCTCAAGTCGAAGCTGAAAAATTGTCAATAATTTGCTAATAATGGTTTAATGCTATAATTTTTGTTAGCTTCAAAAAGGCTAAACTAGTGATAACACAATAGTTCTAAATCGTGCGTAGAATGACTAAAAAAACATCATATATTGCATCCTATTTTCGAGAAACCCTCTTTCCATTTGGAGAGAGGGTCTACTCGTAACTGGGAGAGAGGTTAAAAAGAAAGAAATGTGGGTGTAAATGCACAGAGATTTGATAGTTATATGATTCTCTTGATTTCCGCTCAACAGATTTGTAAACATGCTTAAGGAAGGGCGGGAAAGAAAGATGGGAACGGTATTATTTGCCCGTCATTCTACCATCAAGTTATAATGGATATAGAACCGAACATCAGGGAGTGAACAATGAAGATTTTATTAGAAGCAATGAACCCGGAAGCTGAATACCAGGGCGGCACCGTTACCGGCATGTTCGCCACCAGGCAATCAACGAATCCGCTGGCCAGACGACTCGTTTCCCTCGACGGTAAAACGATTTACCTGGTGGATATCGGCTTCGGCGGTGGTCACAAATTCATGCAGCAGGTGAAGGACTGGTTCAAGGAGAATATGCCCTCCGTTACCACCATCCGCCGCAGGAAGACCGGGAACGCCTTTATGGATGATACTACCGACCTCTGGGATGAGATAAAGGAAAAAGGTCACGCCGCGTTAATCGGAGTCGCCGGCTGACCGGGCTGCATCGCGGCGGTCGCCGCCTGCAGCAACACGCTTGAAAGAACCTACGGAATTCCCACCGTACCGCTTTCGACTTATGAGTTTGCCGAGGTAGCGAAGGACGAAAAAATCGCTCGAGAGTTGCCTTTCGTCTTTACGCCTCACCCGGTAATCAGCATGTCCGATGATGTCCTTTACGGTTACCTGGTCGGCGAAGACCCGGCCACCGGCAATAAGGTAATCGACGAAATAATCGATACCCTTACAAAGCCGGTAAACGGTCACAAACCAGGTGAAACCATCGAAGCTGCCAGTTCGGGAGAACTCGATTTATTTCTTGAAGCCGATACCGAGGACAATCTCCAGCGTACCTTCTATGAAAGAGGCTGGACGGACGGTCTCCCGATAATCATCCCTACCGAGGAACGGGTGAATGCGATGCTGGCGGGAACCAGCGCTTCACCCGATGAAGTGGTTGGTGAATATTACCGGTTCGATATCAAGGGGATGGTCAAATTCACCGTGAGGAATGTCGCGATAATCGCCGTTATGGCCGGCGCCAGACCGGAACACTTCCCTGTTATCCTGGCAGTCGCCGCTACCCGGCAGCAGGCGATAATGCCCTCGACTACTAATTTCTCTCCGATGCTGCTTGTTAACGGTCCCATTCGTAATGAGATAAATATAAACTGCGGTATCGGAGCCTTCTCCCCGGTAACCCTGGCCAACTCCGTTATCGGAAGAGCCTGGACTCTTATGTCAACCTGTTGGGGATACATGAAACCCAGGAAAAACCTCTGGAGTTCTCTTGGCAGCAACCTTACCTATAATAATATGTGCGCCGGAGAGAACGAAGAGCGTAGTGTCTGGGAACCGTTTCATGTCCAGCACGGCTTTAAGGCTGAAGAGAGTGTTGTCAGTATCTTCAGAGGATGGATTATCTCCAACAGCGCCGGGGCCGCGGCCAACCGACCTATCGGCGAGGAAGTAGCCCTCCAGATGGTAGCGATTCCCGCCTCCTATACTCAGGGCACGGTGATAATGGATCCGCTGGTAGCCAAAACACTGAAAGAGACCGATGGCTTTGCCACAAAGCAGGATTTCAGCAAATGGCTGTCCGATAATATAAAGATACCGGCTGGGCAATACTGGGGATACGATCACGTCGACTGGATGATAACCCCGCTTGCCAATGAAGGAAAAGAGCCGTTCGCGTCCTGGAAGAAACTATCGGAGGATACCCTGATAAATCCTTACTGCGATCCCGATAAAATAAACATAGTCGTCATCGGAGGTGAGACAAGTCCCCTCTGGTATGCATCGGACTTCGGTTACTCCGGCAGCCAGTCCATCGACAGGTGGCGTTCGCTTGACAGCCTCGGTGAATGCGCCGACGGCTCCTGTGGCGTTCCGGATGAGATGATCGAATACGACGAGTAATATATACAATAAAATATAGCTTACTCATGGTGCTGCTGAGTTCTCAGAAGCACCATTCTTTGTGCGCTTGATACCTTGTTTAAATTATATTAATATACGTTCACCTTAACTGAAAATCTTGAAGCAGTTTTTACAGGAGGATAATTATGAGTAACAAGATACAGGTACTGGATCCGATAGGTCAACCAAGCGGAATCTTCGGCAGAAGGCTTAACGAAGATTCGCCGATGTCCGCTATCCACGACCCCACGTACCAGCCAAGGGATACCTCCGAAAACCTGGGTTTCCTGAAAATGGCGGAACGGCTCGACACACTCGAAGGTAAGACTGTCTACCTGGTTAACACGATGTTTGCCGGCGGCCATGAATTCATGGAGGAACTCCAGGACTGGTTCACTAAGAACCGACCCGGCGTAAAGACTGTTTTACGAGATAAAAAATTAGGCTGGGCTACCGATGAACCTGGCCTATGGAGAGAGATTAAGGAAAACGGCGACGCGGTCATTTTTGGCGTTGGCGGCTGAGATGGTTGTTCGGCGAGTGTCGCCGAATTCTCCCGTACCATGGAAAACGACTACGGCATCCCCACTGCTCCTGTCGTTACTGCCAGGTTCGCCGATTACGTGGAGAGAGATAAACTTAGTCACGGCATGGCCCTTCGCTTTACCTACCCTCCTTATCCGGTGGGATGGGTTTCGCGGGAAACGCTTCGCGGTTATATTGAAGGCAAAGATCCGATTACCGGAGTACCAATCACAGAAGAGATCGATGCCGCTCTTACCCGGCCGTTGTCCGATTTCGAAAGGAACTTCAAGGCGCAGAAAAGACCGGAACGGTCACGTCTTATTGAACCGGATACCGAGGAAAATCTGCACCGTCTGTTCCTCGAAAACGGCTGGACCGACGGTCTGCCGATTATTCTGCCAACTGAAGAGCGGGTCGCAGAGATGCTGACCGGCACTGACCGGAAACCCGACGAACATGTCGGCATGATGTCGGTAACCACCCACGAGGAAAGACTGAAATATACCGTCGAAAAAGTTGCCGTTGTAGCCGTTATGGCCGGGGCAAGACCCGAACACCTCCCGGTGATCCTCGCACTCGGTGCGTCGGGACGTCCCTCGATGCCCAGTTCGACCACCTCGTTTGCCAGCATGATGATCGTCAACGGTCCTGTCCGTAACGAAATTGGAATGAACAGCGGTCTTGGAGCGCTCAGCCCGGTCAACT
>MGML01000022.1:0-115 GCA_001796415.1 Chloroflexi bacterium RBG_13_46_14 | reverse complement strand
GTATCGGACCTGCTCAGAGAATGATGGAAGTGGCGAAAAACCTGGGGGGGCCGTTCGGCGGCTCATATACCTTCCTGCTCGATCCACTGGTAGCCAAGAGTCTGAAACAGGATGA
>MGML01000021.1:5037-6440 GCA_001796415.1 Chloroflexi bacterium RBG_13_46_14 | reverse complement strand
GGATTGGCCGGCGTCGGAGTGGCCTTCTATTTTGTCATCGCTTTACGCAGCAAGCTTAGAGAGGCAGGCTATTGGAGTCAAATGACTGAACCGTATCTTCGACACTATCTTGACCTCGTAGCGTTAGGAACCATTGCGGATATCGTACCCCTCATAGATACCAATAGGGTGCTCGTAACATTTGGGCTGCGCGCGCTAGAAGAGAGTGATAGACCGGGAATAATCGCCCTTAAAGCTATAAGTGGTATAGATACAGGGGAAATCACGACTGCTCAGGTGGCATTTCGACTGGCACCCCGTCTTAATGCGGGAGGAAGAATGGGCAATGCCACGCTTGGAGTTGACCTTCTCTTGTCAAAAGACCATGAAGAGGCTCGAAAAATAGCCAATTCGTTGGATCAGTATAATCGAAAACGTCAATCTATTGAAGAAGGAATTTACAATGATGCAAAAAAAATAATTATGCGTGACGGGTACCTAAATCATAAGAGTCTTATTTTAAGTTCGTCGGAATGGCATCCGGGCGTCACCGGCATCGTTGCCTCCAGACTCGCCGAAGAATTTGTACGGCCGACAATTTTAATATCATTCGATGGAGATAAAGGAAAAGGATCTGCGCGAAGCGTTGCTGGCTTTCATATATATGAAGCCCTTTTAGAATGTGCAGATCAACTTGTCGGTTTCGGTGGTCATAAATATGCAGCTGGCTTAAAAATACAACGTGATATGGTCAATCAATTTCGAGTAAGCTTTGAAAATGTTATTAGGCGCAAATTAGGAGTTGATGAATTTATAAAGCCCATAGCTATTGATGCTGAAATTGACTTGGAGGATATTACTCCTAATTTTCTACATTATCTTTCTCTTTTTGAACCATGTGGGCAAGCAAACCAAAAACCGTTATTTGCTACTCGTGAAAAACTGTCGATCATAGATATAAAAATTTTGCGACAAAATACGTTAAAGTTCATTTTAAAAAAGGATGAAAAGAAGTATGACGTAATCGGTTTTGGTATGGCCGAGTTAGGCCCTAAACTTAGTAACACAACTAAGATCGCTTTTCACCCAACGGTGAATAAATGGCAGGGGGTTAAAAGAATTCAATTGGAACTGAAAGATGTTGTTTTTGATATAGATGAAGGATGACTATTTACTTTTGTATCGAGTGCAAATTTTCTGAGCCCTTCTACAATTGCGTCTGCCACGGCAAGAAGGTAACGCTGATCTCGCAGCAATTTTTCTTCTTTGTGATTGCTAATAAAAGAAACCTCAACGAGAATCGAGGGCATATCAGCACCGACCAGAACTACAAAAGGTGCCTGTTTTACACCGAGATCTTTACCATGTCCATATTTTTTTTGCAGCTGGGTGATCATTGTCATCTGCACATAATCGGCCAGCTG
>MGML01000021.1:3441-5031 GCA_001796415.1 Chloroflexi bacterium RBG_13_46_14 | reverse complement strand
ACGGGTCATCTTTGCCGGGTCATTAAGTTTAAGATCGGCAAGGATAATCTGGAGATCGCTCACTTTTTGCGGAGATATATTATTTTCTTTCGCAGCCAGTCGTAACGCAACCGTATTGGTGGTGGTGCCGAGTACATAGCTTTCTATCCCAGCTACTCTCCTGTCCTTTGCAGCATTAGCGTGAATGGAAATAAAAAGATTTCCATTCTTTGTTGAAGCAATAGCAGTTCTGTCCTCGAGACGGACGAAGTGATCATCATTACGTGTCATGATTACATCCCATTTTAATTCTTTTTTGATCTTATCCCCTATTTTTTTTGCAAGAGCTAAAACGACATCCTTTTCCTTGAGCCCAGTCGGACCTATTGCTCCTGGGTCTGCACCACCATGGCCGGCATCTAAAATCACTTTAAAGGACGACGGTTGCTCAGGCTGCGATGAGGGAGGCAATGCTTTTTGTTCCTCATCGCTTTTGGCTGTAGTACCTGCTCCCATGACATCAATGACAACTCGAAAGGGATTATTCAAGGGGAAAATTTTATAATCAGTAATGTTTTCTAAGTCGAGCACAATACGTACCGTATCGAGGGTATACTGTCCAAAGCGTACTCTCTTGAGGATACCCGCATTGAGAAATATTGGCTCTTTAAGATTGGGGCTGAGTTTGGCAGCCCTCAGGTCGATCAATAACCGTGGAGGTTTCTGTAGTTCGATATCGCTTTTGAGGAGTTGATCTTTATAAACGACCTCTTGATCGAGGTCAATAACAATACGGGTATGGGTAGAACCCAACCAATATCTTATCTCTTTTACCTCAGCATACTTTCGCGCGCTCGCAGCGTTATTTTTTTGACCGGCGTAGACCTGATTTGTATTGGTAAGAAGGAGAGTAAATGATATACATAATATATGTATCCATACATATAATATTATCGAGAAAATTTTTTTCATTATCAGCCAAATTATGCACCATGGTCTCTTTCAAGACCTTTAAAGAATATTCAAGGGAAAAGGATAATCATGCTGCTATGACGTTATAATCCTTCTTGGCTGCACAATATTAGGAGCAATAAAGATTAATAGTTCCTTCTTGTTGTCATCTTTTGACTTCTTTTGGAACAACCACCCTAAAAGGGGGATCTTATAAAAGAGGGGAACGGCAGCAACAGAGCTGGTTTTTGTATAGGTATAAATCCCGCCGATAACCACCACTTCGCCATCCTTAACCAGGACCTCTGTTTTCACTTCCTTCTTATCAATGGCCGGTACTTCCAACACTTTAATAGAGTCGTCAGGGGTATCTTTCTTCACATCAATCTCCATCCTAATGTAACCATCTGCCGTCACGTGGGGGGTAACTGTTAGTTTTAGGTTGGCCTCAATAAAATCAGTAGCTACCGTACCGTCAGTGTTAATCTTTAAATATGGTATACGCAACCCCTGCTCTATCGATGCCTCTTTATTATCCAAGGTTGTAAGACGAGGGCTGGAGATTATCTTTCCTTCACCTGTTGATTCCAGGGCAGAAAGTTTTATCCTTAAAGACGGGGTATTTTTCAAGTTGGCGAGGACAAATTGTATGGCGCCCCC
>MGML01000021.1:3023-3335 GCA_001796415.1 Chloroflexi bacterium RBG_13_46_14 | reverse complement strand
CCTCCCCAAGAAATACCAAGATCCCGGCTAAAGTCGAGATTCGCCTCTATGATTTGTGCTTGAATGAGGACCTGCGGTGTCTGGGCATCGAGCGTACGCACTAATAACTTTGCCTTTTCCACGTTGGTTCGGATATCAGTTACGATAATAGTATTTGTGCGTGGATCCACGACAACTTTTCCTCTACTGCTCAATAGTGGTTTGATTGCCGTATCTCCAATCTCCTGTGCCTTACCATAATTAATCGGGATCACCTCCGTGACAATCGGTTCTGATTCTTCTGTCGCCTTTGTTGCATCTGCCCTCATTCTT
>MGML01000021.1:765-3009 GCA_001796415.1 Chloroflexi bacterium RBG_13_46_14 | reverse complement strand
ACGTTCCAGCGGAACAATTCTGACGACATTTCCTATCTTTTCAGCCCCAAGATTATTTGCTTGGAGAATGAGATCAAATGCCTGGTCCCAGGGAACGTCCACTAACCTAATAGTAACGGTCCCCTTAACGTCGCCACTGGCAATAATGTTAAGGTCACTTACCTCGGCAAAAAGACGGAGGATATTATCAATATCGGCATCTTTAAAATCCAGCGTTATCTTCTTACCGGTGTAGATTTTCTGTCCACCTGCCCCTGCCCCTTCAGTCGGAACGGATGAAGTCGGTGCCGGTATGGCCTTCGGCGAAGGCAGTGTTGCTTCCTGTTTCGCCGTCACTTCCTGTTTTGCCGTTGCAGGCGTTTCTATTATCTTTGCAGGAGGAATCTGCTGGGTAGGTGTAACTATCTCAATCGGTTTCGCTTTTTCGCCCTTAAACTCCTCAGTGCGATCAAAATCAAGATAAATTTTATCTTCATCTTGCTTGGCTTCGAAAGCCACCATCTTACGTAGTTTCACAACGACCTGCCCATCCTTTTTGCTCCCCGTACCAACGTTAGCAGGAGTAATGCTAAGAACCGGGCTTGTGAACTCATGAGTATCCAAAGGCCTTTTTAGTTTTTGCGGTATTGCCATTTTTTTGACAACAACCACGACGGTATTGTTCGGTTTCTTAGTTATTTGATACAAGGCCCTTGATGAAGTGGATATGATAATTCTCGAAGCGTTATCAAGCTGTTTGAAATCAATTGCTGTAACCTCTCCAGACTTTAGCGATCCCGCGCCAGATTTTTTTTCCTCTACTCCCGTGGCGACCTCTATTGCCGTTTCTTGTGGGACAACCTTGGCAACAGCATCTTTCTTGCCAAATGCGATTACCAGTTCGCTCCCAATACGATCGACCCGGTAACTTGGAGGCATCGCTGAGACAAAATCAAAAACCATCCTCACCTTTTGCGGGTAGTCACCTAACCGCACCTGCTTTAAATACGGTGATTTGACAGAAACCGTTTTTTTATTGAATTTTCTTTTTATCTTCCAAATATCTATTACTAACCGCGTTGGTTTCGATAAGTTAAAGGAATTATAATCGCCTAATGTACCGTCACCTTTCAATCTGACGATTGTTACATCCTTTTGAGAAGTATCTATTGTTACACCCGTTAAATTCTTTGCAAGAGGTATTTCTCTTTTTATGACTTCGCCAATTATTGGAGGCGATATCCCCTTGTCGACTGGTAACTCAACCGTCCCCTCTTCTTTTGAAAAAATCCGTTCTTCTTTTCCAATGAAGAGCGAAAGGATATTATCTTCTTTTACAACTTGATACTTAATAAGTTTGTTCAGATGGACGGTAATCTGGACGTCTTTCTCATATTGAATTGCGGTGATATCCTGAATAATACTATCATTAACAATTATAGGAACAGTTGCGTCTTGGACTAATGTTATATGCGGGATATCGATTATCAGTTCAAGCGGCTGAGAGTTCAGCTTAGAAAAGGTGTAAGGCAACGGTGCTTCTCCCTCGATACGTACCTTCTTTCCATCTGTTGTTTCTTCTATGGTTATCTTTTTTATCGTGTTTTGCGCGACTGCTACCGGTAACGATATGACTTCTCCTTTCTCACGTGAAGCGCACCCGGTAACTAGGAAGATAACGGAGCTTAATATCAACAGCCAGCGATACATTGATCTCCTCTGTCTCGGACCTTTCATGGTCTTTTTTCCTCCGCTATAGGGCGCAATCTTAGAACAATTTCTTTTTCCTTCACTTGACCTGTATAATCCTTATAGCGTTCCTCGATGATCACACGATCCTTGAGAACGGCCGTGACCTTTCCATAATTTACTCCTACATAGACCCCTCTCTTAATGATGTACCCTTTTCCTTCAGAATCTTCAAGCATTGCCCTCCCCTCTCCAGCCCCCGTACCAACCATGATCGCTACTAATTTTAGTTGACTGAGATCATATTTTTGCAGTGGAGTAACTGGGATTTCTTCACCTACAGGTTTAACAGCTGACTGTGCGGCAATAAATGGTTGGAAAGGATCTCTTTTCCCCGTAGGATTATAGACATAATTCCGTTCTGACTCCTGTGTCGACTCAGCGGGGGAGGAAGGAACAACTTGCGAAGGCGCGACAGGCGGAGGTGCCTTCGCTGTCGGCTTTTGATCTTTCTTTTTACCGACCGATAATTGATCACACCCCCCCGTACACATTCCTAGTACTATCATAAATAAT
>MGML01000021.1:0-722 GCA_001796415.1 Chloroflexi bacterium RBG_13_46_14 | reverse complement strand
CCCTTACAAGTTACTTTTTCTCCGCCGGCTTTGCAGTGGGTTTCGGTGGTACGCTTTCAACATACCGATAAGTAGTCGCCACACAGGTTGCATTTAATTGGATTTCATCTTTTTTCTTTTGTTGAGCGGTCACCATGTTGAAATTATCGACGCTGACAATACGAGAGAGAGTACCAACATAATAAAAAAATAACCCAATTTTATGATAAGAACCAACAAATTTTAATTCCAGGGGGACTTTAGAGAAAAATTGCTGGGGCTGTTCCCCTTGAGGTCTAAACAAAAGGACGTCCAGACCGGCCTTTTGGCTCATATCGGAAACGCTCTTGAGCAGTGTCGGAATCTCCTTTTGATCAGGTAATTTGGACAAGGAGCGTTGAAGCTCATTTTCTTTCTCCGCCATTTCTTGCTTAAATTTTTCATAGTTATTCGCAATGATTTCTTTATTATTCATATCACGCTTTAAGTCGGCTAACTGTGATTCCTTGACCGTGATCCTTTTCATTTTAGGTTGATAAACGTTAAACCAATATACCGCCATAATTACCATTGATATGCCAGCAACAATTCCTATTTTGTGCGGTGTTGGCCACTTTAATATGGTGTCAATAGATAGTGCCATTGTAGCCCTTCCATTATGCCGCAGTCGAAAAATGTAATGTAAACCGCATTAGCTTCATGCCACCCCTGTTTATTTGTTCTGTTACCTCGAGATCTACATC
>MGML01000020.1:890-6303 GCA_001796415.1 Chloroflexi bacterium RBG_13_46_14 | reverse complement strand
ACAGGATTATATAGTATTATTACAGCCACCAAACAGATTATGCTTTTTATCAGGAAAGGAGTGGATAATGACTGAACGTCCGAATATAACAGTAAGGAAAATGAAAAAGAGTGACCTGGCAAAGATAAATGCCGTAGATAACTCACTTCGCGGCAGAAACAGGGTCACAACCTGGCCGTTTTCGTTCGACATGTACTGGAGAATCTATGAACCAGAAATTTGCTATATTGCTGAACTCAACGGACAGGTTGCAGGTTTCGTTGCCGGAGTGATAGAGCATGAAGAAAGGAGTAACTTCCTTATTAACCAACCTCGTTCTGTCGCAAGTCCGATCGATGATTCTCCAAGAGTAGGGTGGATTGAGATGATGGGTGTTCATGCCGACCACTGGGGCAAGGGTATCGGCCTGGCATTAATAGATGCTTTCACCGAAGAATGCCGTAAAAACAATGCCATGATGAGAATCGCCATCAGAGATGATGATGAAGCGTTAAAGAGTTTCCTCATCGGACGTGGGTTTAACCGGTCTATCTTTGTTACTTATAACAAAGATCCCCGGCAAAGCTGAGACAACAAGAATTCATCCTGAAATGCACTGACTATCGTCGGTGCATTTATTTTTCCAGTTAATATATATGTCAGAAATAATGATCTAATATAGCGGATGACAGAACAAACAAAATGATATAAACTATCTACTAATAATTTAGAGGAGAAAATATATGGCAGAAAAAACCTACAAGTGCCTGAATCCTGTTGGAATTCATACGCCTGTCGGCCTGTCTCCTCTGGCGCCACGCCTCAACAAACTTGATGGTAAGACGATTTTCGTCAGCATCGGCGCCGGTGGTGAACAGGACATTACCATCCCCCTGCCCAAGAAGCTGCAGGAAAAATATCCACAGGTGAACTGGATTATCCAGGGAGCCGGACCCCACCTGACAAAAGCAGGCAGTATTTCACTAACCGATGAACAGGTGGAAAGCGGAGAAATTGACGCCCTGATACGGGGAGTAATCTGGTGACATGGAGCTATATGGGAGCAGTTGCCCCACTTAGCTACAATTGAAAAACGTGGTATACCCAGTGTATTTATAATCTATGAAGACCAGGATGAATGCTTCGAGCAGGCATGTAGACTCAATGGTATTCCTCACCTGAGACGTGTAAACTGCTCGCGTACCATTCCTGGCCCTGAGGACGTCGACAGATGGATAGACGACCTGATGGACGCCCTGGTAAGACCTCTCACCGCAGAAGAAACGGCGGGTGGAAGATGGGAAGAACCCGACGAGAGGATACTCTTTGAAGGAACGCTCGAGGAAGCCAATGAATTCTATCAACAGACAATGATAGTTCCCACGCTTCAAAACGCTCCTTTCGCTATCTATACCGATGGAATGCCGATTGTTATCCCGACCGAAGAACGTGTTGCGAAAATGCTCAAGGGAACCAGCCACCCGGCTGATGAAATAATCAGGTACCAGAGTGACCACAAATTGGGTGACAGGATCAACCAGATGGGCAGTTCCGGCATAAAGGGTGAACCGGTATACTATATGCCGATGCGAAGAATGGCTACAGTCGAGAAGGTTGCGACAATCGGCGTAATGGCAGGATGCAAACCGGAGCATATGCCGATTCTTTTAACCATGGCAGAATCCGGCGGCGGTTGTAGCGATGGCCGAGGTGGAGGTTCTTTCTGCATTTCCGGTCCTATCGCGAAAGAGGTAGGAATGAACTTCGATGTTAACGTACTCGGTCCCGGCAATCCTTCAAACCGCTGTCTGGGACGCGCCACCGATCTTATGTGGAGAAATTTCGGACAGCAGATTCCCAGCGTGAATAACTGCGGTGTGTTTGGTGGCGGTATCACAAACGTCTTCCCCGAGAATGCTGATGCACTGCCACCGGGATGGAAAGGCTTGAATGAAGAATACGACTTCAACAAAGACGAGAGTATTATGATACCGGCTGGTGCCGGTGGCGGTGGTACTCACTTTTCCCCCGGCGGCTATCGTGCCTTTCAGAAAAGCGGACATGGCGGAATAGCCAGGCGTCTGGGTGTAAAAGGCGTTTCCGGACCTAAGAACTGGCTTGAATACGAGGTACCGGGCTGGTGGAAATGTGGAGAAGGCGGCATTTCAATTATTATGCTTCCAGAAATGGCACAGCACCTTTACGAAGCTGGGTTTAAATCCAAGGATGATGTTTACGAGTGGATTTATAATCAAAGTTTCATGACAGTCAGAGAATACCGTACTCACTCCTGGCCTGATATGCGTACCAATGCCTGGAAAGGTATTGAAAGAACATCCGGCAAGCGATGGCTTGAACTTGACGAAGACTATATGGTCCCAGCCTGCGAGGATCCATACAGCAACCTTATTATCGTTACTGGCGCCGGTGAGGAAATGGCTCTTATCGGCGGTGGACGCATGGCAGGAATGGATGCCGCATGGTATATCGATCCGTGGCGTTAATCTTTCTTCATTAAACACCAATCAAAAAAGGCTGGCAGAAATTTGCCAGCCTTTTTTCATCAGAGTCAACCGATTAACCTTCTGGTTATTCGTTGACAATTAACGAAAATTTCGTTATAATCACGGCATGAATAATAATTTAAATCCCGCAGAACAAATAATCCAGCGTTTTGGAGGTCAGTCTTCTCTCGCAGTGATTCTCGGCAGAAGACAGAGTACCGTGCAACACTGGGCAAGAACCGGTAGAATCCCCTCGCAATGGCACGAAACACTCCTGAAAACTGCCCGCGAAAAAGGTATACCCCTCGAACCTAAAGATTTCGTAACTCAACAGACATTATCCATTGAACCCGCCGAAGGGAAACTTGGTGTTCTCATCATCGGACTCGGAGCGGTTAGTTCCACGTTCATAGCCGGTGTGGAACACGTCAGGCGTGGGATGGGAAAACCGTTCGGCTCAGTAACTCAGATGGCAACGATAAGGCTTGGTAAGCGAACCGATAGAGAATCCCCGCTTATCAAAGATTTCGTTCCTCTGGCCAACCTCGACCAACTCGTATTCGGCGCCTGGGATCCTATCCCCGATGATGGGTACGAAGCCGCCGCAAAGTGCGGAGTGCTTAATCGAACCGAGGATATCGAGCCTATTGCCGACTTTCTGAAATCCATTAAACCGATGCCGGCCGTATTTGATAAGGACTACGTGAAACGCATTAATGGAACCAATATTAAACAGGCAGCAACCAAACTTGAACTGGTCGAGGAAATCAGGAAAGACATCCGGAACTTCAAGGCAAAGAATAAATGTGACCGTTTAGTGGTAATCTGGTGCGGTTCTACCGAAAAATTCATTGAGCCGTCCGCCGTACACCAGAACATGAAGAATTTTATCAAAGGACTTGAAAACAACGATAAAGATATAGCCCCTTCGCAGATATATGCCTACGCCTCGCTGCTTGAAGGAATTCCTTTCATTAACGGCGCTCCGGCACTAACGGTTGATTTTCCCGCCC
This sequence comes from Chloroflexi bacterium RBG_13_46_14, assembly GCA_001796415.1. The sequence continues at coordinate 2,807 of MGML01000020.1, read as the reverse complement.
TGGAAAACCTTGCCGTAGAAAGGAATATTCCTATATGCGGAAAGGATTTTAAGACCGGTCAGACCCTTGTTAAGACGGTCATAGCGCCGATGCTTAAAGCCCGCATGCTGGGTCTCAATGGCTGGTTTTCCACGAATATCCTGGGGAATCGTGACGGTGAAGTGCTGGATGAACCTGAAAACTTCAAGACAAAAGAAGAATCAAAACTGGGAGCCCTTGAATATATTCTCCAGCCTGATATGTATCCCGACCTTTACTCAAATGCTTATCATAAGGTCCGCATTAACTACTACCCGCCCCGAGGTGACAATAAAGAAGGCTGGGATAATATCGATATCTTCGGCTGGTTGGGCAGGAAAATGCAGATTAAGATAAATTTCCTCTGCTCCGATTCTATCCTCGCCGCCCCGCTCGTACTTGACCTGGTTCTTTTCATGGACCTGGCGAAACGTGCGGGTCTCGGCGGAATCCAGGAATGGCTGTCTTTCTACTTCAAGAGTCCACAGCACGCGTCTTCCGTATACCCGGAGCATGATCTGTTTATTCAGCAGACTAAACTGAAAAACACACTCCGGTGGATGATGGGTTCCGAACAGATAACCCACCTTGGTATGGAATACTACAGGGATGAGTAGTTTTTCATAAGTAAGTGATAATAGAAATTATATTAGACTGGAGAAGAAAGAGGGATTGGTAATTCAACCCCTCTTTCCCAATTACTTAATCATCTAATTAACCGGCACATTCATCGAGGAACGCCTTCTGATCCCGGCTCTTCTCGACAGGCTGTAAACTCATCGTAAGTTCTTCAATCTCTTTCTCAATCACTGTGAGTACCCTGCCATCGGCATTCTGTCCTTTTTTCTTTTCCAGTTCTGCCCTTTTCTTGTTGATCGCGTCGATGATCTCTACTTCTGTCATTTTTCCTCTCCTTATTATTATTTTTAGTATCTGAGAGTGTTTAACTATAACAATACTATCTTGTGTTACGCACTCTCCAGTTATGTTATAATATATTATATACTAATATTATCAGATTAGTAAACTATTATTTTTACCCTTTGCCGAATTCATATTTCTACCTAATATTATCCCTTTTTAGTCGGACCTTATATGACAGATGTCACATAAAAACAGGTAATTCTAAAGTTTAATAATCGAAAGGAGGGAGAAATGGCCATTATTGAAGAGATGACAGGAAAAGGCGCCCCTGCCTGGCCATATCCTGTCAATTACGGAAAGGAAAATGAATTATCAGCCGATGTCCTCGTAGTCGGCGGTGGAATTGCTGGCTGCCACGCCGCGATAAACGCCGCTAAAAGGGGTTCAAAGGTAGTATTGCTCGAAAAAGGGGCGACAATACGAAGTGGCTGCAGCGGAGCCGGGGTCGACCACTGGGGAGCGGCCTATACAAATCCCTGCTGTACTGCTGACCTTGAGAGAGCCGCCGATTCCAGTGAGAAAAGGCGACTCTGGGCGAACGGGATGTTGAGTTACATCACCATGCGTGAATCCTGGGATGCCCTGCTCGACTGCGAAGAGATGGGTATGAACTTCCGCGACGAGGATGATGAATTTGCCGGCTCGCCGATACGTGATGAAAAAACTAAAATCATGTTTGCGTATAACTACAACACCCGGGTAAATATTCGCGTTAATAACGGAGCCAAAGTTAAACCTGTTCTCTACAAAGAGATGCTACGGCTGGGAGTTAAGGTGATTGACAGAGTTATGGTTACTGGACTTCTCACGGAAGGCGGAAAACCAGGAGCACGAGTTATTGGTGCCATGGGCGTTAATATTCGCACCGGTGAATTCTACATCGTCAGTGCAAAATCTACTGTCCTGAGTGCAGCCCAGTATTCAGGGATCTGGGTTTTCAATACCGAACTGGCAGGCTCGTCGGTACACCTGGAT
>MGML01000020.1:0-884 GCA_001796415.1 Chloroflexi bacterium RBG_13_46_14 | reverse complement strand
AATAATGTTGGTGAAGGAACCGCTGCCGCGTGGAGAGCAGGAGCCGAACTTACCCTGATGGAACGAAGTAAAGGTCCCGCCCATGGTAGTTTCGGCTGGCCAAGATTCGGGGTCGGCAGCCCGACCAATACCTGGTACCCATGTAATATCGTTGATGCTAACGGCCGACAGGTACCATGGGTAGACAGGAACGGTAATTATGTTTTCGATGTCCATGAGAGATCTCTGTCCCAGGCAGGCGCAACACCACATCCTGATCTGTTCGGCATGATCGAAAGAGGTGAAATCGTCCTGCCGCTTTACGCAGATCTTCCCGGCATGCCTGAAGATGAACGAAAAGTGATTTGGGATTTGATGCTGGCTAACGAAGGTAAAACGCGTGTTCCAGTTCATAAAGTATTCAGTGAAGCCGGTTTTGATCCTGCGAAAGATATGCTTTACGCACCGGTTACTAAACATGAGGTTGGTGGTGAGGGATTAGGGCCGCCGCTATGGCGGACTGCTTCATCCGGTGGTGGCTGGGGCAGCGGCGGCCTGGTGGTGGACTGGGATTTGAGGAGTACTTTACCCGGACTATACGCGGCTGGAAACCAGCTGGCCGGACAGAATGGAGGTCATCCCGGTGCTGCCACCACAGGTCGTTACGCCGGCAGGAAAGCTGCCGAGTACGCTGCTACCGTTGAAGGAATAAATCCAGTCAGAGAACAGATCGATGCTGAAAAAGCCCGTGTCTACCAGCGTATCGGCCAGGGCGGAGATGTCGGCTGGAAAGAACTGAACTCCGGAACCGCCCGGGTTATGCAGATATTCTGCGGCGCTTACAAGAGTGAGCAAATGATGAAAACAGGATTCTGGTGGCTGGACTCGATTCGTGAGAGCGAGGT
>MGML01000019.1 GCA_001796415.1 Chloroflexi bacterium RBG_13_46_14 | reverse complement strand
GACATTTTATACCTTATAGTCAATGCGGCACAAAAGGAAGGACATAACTAGCTTCAATACGGAAGGTTCAAATGATGTCTCTGCAGACGTACACGACATTTCTGTTGCCGAATAGATCGTCTCTATGAAGAAAAGTTATCCGCGCCGGGGCTGCCCGAAAATTGCAGTAGTCCATATTCTCCACCGGTACTCTTAGCCATGCCATGATGATAAAGGTCAGGGCATTACCGTGAGAAACGATTACTAGATTCTCATCCTTTTTCGCGATAATTTCATTCAGACATTCACGAATCCTGGTTCCAATATCTTTCCGAGTCTCGGCATTCTTATATATCCGGTGATTCAGCCTGTCACCATCTGCCGGAAGGGGGGTGATATGCTCATTTCTCCATTCTCGCGGTTTCGCTTCAGCATCGCCGAAACTCATTTCCCGGAGTCGTTTATCCTGAATTACGTTGCTGTTAAACGGTCGTGCGATGATTTCCGCCGTTTCCGAAGCTCTTTTAAGGTCGGATGCGTATACCGGAATGCCAGATTGTCCTATTTCCCCGAAAAGTATTTCGGCTAATTTTGCTGCCTGTGTACGACCTTTTCAGTCAGGGAAGTATCATACCAGCCACCCATCAGACCTTCAACATGATGTAATGACTGGGCATGCGTGACTACATAAACGTTCTGCAATGTCATCTCCCGTTGTGCATACCTGGCACTATTTTGCTGGACAAGGTATTGTAACGCCTGTTATGAAGTTGAAGCGAGAGAAATTACTAGGCTGTCTGGCCCAGCGTGGCCAGGAATTCGGCATTGCTCTTTGTTTTCTTCATCCGTTCCAGAACACGCTCCATCGCTTCGGCATAGTTTGGAGAGTCTGAAGCGATCATGGAGACCATCCGTCTCAGCAGCCAGGCTTTCTGGAGAGTCGGGCCGTCTAGGAGGAGTTCTTCACGCCTGGTGCCGCTGCGTTCTATGTCTATTGCAGGATAAACCCTGCGGTCAGCAAGTCGTCGATTAAGATGAAGTTCCATATTACCGGTGCCTTTAAACTCCTCATAGATAAGGTCGTCCATACGGCTGCCGGTATCTATCAGGCAGGTAGCGATGATGGTCAGGCTGCCGCCTTCTTCCGTATTACGGGCGGCGCCGAAGAAATGTTTGGCCGGATAAAGCGCGCCGGGATCGATACCACCCGAAAGAGTACGTCCGCTTGAAGGCATAGCCAGATTATAAGAACGGGTAAGGCGTGTAATACCATCCAGCAGCATGAGTACATCCTTACCGCTTTCCACCATTCGTTTCGATCTGTTCAGTGCCAGTCCGGCAACGCGAGTGTGGTCTTCAACAGGCTCATCGAATGTAGCGGCGATCACCTCACCTCTTACAGAACGCTTCATGTCAGTGACTTCTTCGGGACGCTCGCCGATAAGACAGACCATCAGGTGCAAATCATTGTAATTAGCCATAGCTGAGTTGGCAATCGATTTCAGCAAAGTCGTTTTACCTGATTTGGGAGGTGAAACGATAAGACCACGCTGACCTCTGCCTATCGGAGCGACGAGATTAAGGAGACGTGACGCAAGATCATTGTCAGGTCCTTCGAGATTGATAAGTTTATCCGGGAATGTCGGTACCAGAGAGCCGAAATGAGGTCGACTTTTGGCGAGTTCCGGGTTTATATCATTTACCGCTTCGATACGCAGCAGGCTGAAGTATTTCTCTCCCGCCCGGGCAGGTCTGCCCTGGCCTACGACCATGTCGCCGTCACGCAGGCCGAAACGGCGTATCTGTGACTGGGATACGTAAATATCTGTGGAACTTGGCAGAAGGGAGTCGTTCCTGAGAAATCCATAGCCGTCACTCATAATCTCCAGGATGCCGCCGCAGAAGGTATTTCCTTCCTGTTCGGTATATGCCTGCAGCAGGCGTATAATCAAATCCTGCTTTTTAAGACCGGTATAATTCGTTATACCCATTTCCTTGGCGACATCAACCAGCTCGTCTCTTGTTTTATTCTCAAGCTGGCTTATATCCATTTTTAAAATCTCGTTGTCCATGGTCAATTGCTTCCTTAAATCGTTAATTAATCGATATTATCACTTATCGGTGTTTTTCCAGTCTTCCAGGAAACGGCTGATACCGGCATCGGTCAGAGGATGCTGTATCATTTTTATCAGCACGTCATATGGAATAGTGGCGATATGGGCGCCGGCGCTGGCAGCACGCAGGCAGTGTTCCGGGTGCCTGATGCTGGCGGCGATTACCTCTGTGTTAATATCGGGATAGTTACCATATATATCAAGGATGTCTTCAACAAGCTGCATTCCGTCCTGACCTATATCATCGAGTCTGCCTACGAAGGGGCTGACATACGTGGCTCCCGAAAGGGCAGCCAGAAGTGCCTGGTTAGCAGAGAAACAAAGCGTCATATTAACCTTGATGTTTTCCTTTCTCAGGATCGATGTTACTTCAAGCCCTTCAGCGTTGACAGGTATCTTGATAACGACATTCGGCGCCCAGGCGGCCATTTCACGTGCCTGTTCCAGCATAGGTTCCACGCCTTCTACGACCACCTCGGTTGAGATAGGGCCGGGAACTATGGATGCTATCTCTTTAATGGTAGCTTTGTAGTCGGTTGCTCCTGCCCGTGCCATCAAGGTAGGGTTGGTTGTTACCCCGCTTATGACACCTAATTTAGACGCCTGTCTGACTTCTTCGATTTTCGCTGTATCCAGAAAAATACGCACTTTTGTTTCTCTTGAAAGTTTATTCCCCGGATGTGAATGGTAATGGCGGTTGAGCCCCTTCTCTCATTACATCCTTGGCCGAACTGATAAAATCGCGGAACAGGGGATGGGGGCGAACTGGTCTGGAGCCGAACTCAGGATGAAACTGGCAGGCTACCATCCATGGGTGGCCGCTGATTTCACATATTTCTACAAGATTACCATCCGGAGACAATCCGCTGCAAACCAGTCCTGCTTTCTGTAGTCGGTCGCGGTATTTGTTATTGAATTCATATCGATGGCGGTGACGTTCATGGATTAAAGTTTCACCATACGCTTTCGAACTCAGGGTATTTCCCAGAATCTGGCAGGGATAATTGCCAAGACGCATTGTCGCGCCCATATTTTCAAGATCCTGGTTCGGCATCAGGTCTATCACCGGATTCTGCGTGTCAGGATCAAATTCAGTCGAATTCGCGTCTTCCGTATTCAGTACAAACCGTGTAAATTCTATAACCATAACCTGCATTCCAAGGCAGAGTCCCAGGTAAGGTATATTATTTTCACGGGCGTATCTTGCTGCGACGACCATTCCTTCTATACCTCTTACTCCGAAACCTCCGGGTATTATTATTCCCTGGGCATTCCGAAGCTGGGCTTCACAACCTCCCTCCTCAAGCGTCTCGGAAGGAATCCAGTTAAATTCGATACTCCTGTTGTGGAATAGGGCTGCATGGTAAAGGGCTTCACGAACCGAGTAATAAGCATCTTCCAACTCAACATACTTCCCGACAAGCGCGATATTCACCGGCTCCTTGGGTTCTTTCAGTGATTTTACCAGCGATCTCCAAAGACTCAGGTCACAGTGGTTCGCTTGGAGCTTCAGCTTATCGATTATTAGTTGTCCCATGCCCTCTTCTTCCAATGCCAGGGGCACTTCGTAAATACTGGGTATCGTGGGCATCGGGATCACTGCTTTTTTTTCAACGTCACAGAACAGTGATATCTTGTCCCGTATCTCTTCAGCAATTGGCAGGTCGGCCCGGCATACAATGATATCAGGCTGGATACCGATACGGCGTAATTCGTTTACACTGTGCTGGGTAGGTTTGGTTTTTAGTTCCTTGGTAGTAGCGAGATAAGGAAGAAGCGTGACGTGTATATACAGGACATTATCTCTACCTACATCGTTTCTCATCTGCCGGATCGCCTCAAGGAATGGCTGACCTTCGATGTCACCTACCGTACCGCCGACTTCTATTATCAGTACATCAGCCTTTGATTTCTCCGCCAGTCTTTTAAACCGCGATTTTATCTCGTTGGTAACGTGCGGTATGATCTGTATTGTTCCTCCAAGGAAGTCACCTCTTCTTTCCTTGGCAATAACGGTGCTGTAAATCTGCCCTGAAGTGACATTCGATTCGCTGGTAGTGTTTATATCAACAAATCGTTCATAGTTACCGAGATCAAGGTCGGTCTCAGCTCCGTCCTGGGTAACGAATACCTCTCCGTGCTGGTAGGGAGACATCGTCCCCGGGTCAACATTTAAATATGGATCAAGTTTCTGGAGGGATACCGAAATATTCCGACTCTTAAGAATGGTACCTATCGAAGCGACAGTGATACCCTTGCCTACGGCACTTACTACACCACCGGTTATAAAAATATATTTTGACATACAAGATAACCAGGCAAAATATCCAAACGGTGTATGAAAGACAACATTAAGTTGAAACTTTGGAAAGAAAACATGTTAGAGATTTCTCTTATTTTATAAATAGAATTTAGAATTTGTCAAGTTTTTATCTCGGCAAACCACAAATATAAAATACCAACTACTTTTTACCTTTTATCCGGTTAATCAATATCCTGAGAAATATAGCGCCCCCGATGGCTATAACCGCCTGGAGCAGCAGAAGCTGTTTTAACAGTGACGATATTACGGGTATTACAATGAGAAGGAAAATTACTACCACAATAAAGATAGCGATATCACGAAGGAAATCTTTTTTCAGCATACAGAAGTATAGGAACGGCAGAGTTAGTGTGTCAAACCCGATTGATAATACAGACGAATTATTATGTCTTTTTATATCTCCCGGTGTTGTATAATATCTGCATCGACAAGTAACATCACTTGGAATGCTGGATTCAGGAGGTAAAATGGAGGGATCGATTGTACTTGCTGTAGGTGAGGCTTTTCACCTTAGGATGGGAAAAGACCGGATTGTGTATGCCGGAATGCCATCAGAAGATGTCTACTCGATCGTCCAGAGAAAGACAAACGGTTACCAGGGGTTTGCCTGGAATCTATACTATTCAAGACGCAAAACCGATATTAAAATCGATGGAGTGGATATCGTCGTTGAGAGTGTTTCTCCTGAAGAGATAATGTTCAGGATCAGTTAATTCGGATTTTTGGAGGAATAAAATGACATCAAAAAAACATTTTACGGCAGAGGAAGCGAAGAAAATAGGAGTACAGCTCGGTATCGACTGGACTGAGTTTGATGTGGAGCAGTTCAGGATGGGAATGGACGTGGAACTCGAACATGGTCTTATTGACCCTGCTACAAATGTCACTGATGACGATCCTCTGATAACAGGGAAGATAGCTCTCGCTCACCTGAAGGAATTCGGTGACTACTATACCAGGTTGGAAATAATGGAGAGAGAAGCCGAAGGCAGGTAGATATTCCATAGAGAGGAGGATAGAAACATGTCACTGTCACCTGAAGAAAGAAGAAAAATCTATGAAGAAGAAAAGGCGCGAATCGAAGCCGATGAATCCATCGAACGGGAAAGAAGCGGTGCTTCTGCCGAGACCAGTACCGGACTTAAGCCGAACGTAGCTTCACTTCTTTGCTACGTGGGTGGCTGGATAAGCGGCATTATTTTTTTAATACTTGAACAGAAGAATAGAGAAGTACGCTTTCATGCCATGCAGTCGATTGTTGTATTTGGAACATTTTCGATTACAGGATCTCTATTGGGCCTGCTTCCTGTAATCGGGCACGCGTTTTCAGCAATAATCGGTATCATTGCTGTCATACTGTGGGTTGTTTTAATGGTGAAAGCGTATAACGGAGAAAAGTACAGGGTTGTCCTGGCGGCTGATATTGCCGAAAGTTTCACCGGATTCAAGGCAACCCGTAATAACCCGGAATCGATATCATCGTCGCCCGACGCGGAACTCCAGGCTGTAGTTCGGGAAGAAATCAAAACTACTTCCGATATTCCGCCGATACCGGTTATAAGCCTTGATAGAGAGATCGACAGGAAGATAGAAGCATATTTTACAAAAAAAAGAGGGGGTAGAATAACAGCTTCAGCTTTCACCATCGCTTTCAACATCGCCCTGCTAATCTTTTTCAACTACTTCAATGATTATGTAGCCTATTATTCTTCGGAGAGAGTGGATGGTATCGTTACGTGGACCAGGGCACCGTTTTTTACCGATGATATCAACCTCTGGCTGCCGATCCTGACAATGGCGCTACTGGTATCCATAATCGGACACAGCATAATGATAATTTTCGACAAGTATGTTCTTCGGGAAATTCTTCAGATAATTATTGATGTTTTTGTACTCG